>JAUZPL010000084.1 GCA_030705955.1 Bacillota bacterium
ACGGCAAATGAATACCTAGCACGAAGAGATAAGGAATTAATGGGCCAAATCCATGAATTTCTTGGATTAAAGGTTGGCCTAAATATCTCTCAAATGGAACCGCTTGAAAAAAAGGAAGCCTATCTGGCAGACATTACATATGGAACAGGGACAGAGTTTGGCTTTGATTTCTTACGGGACAATATGGTTAGAGCTAAAGAAGATAAAGTGCAAAGAGACCTTTATTATGCAATTGTCGATGAAATCGACAGTATTTTGATCGATGAAGCAAGAACACCGTTGATTATTGCAAATAAATCCTCTGAAGGGGCCGAACTATTTCAAATTACAGCCACGATCATGAAGGACTTCGAAGAAGATGTCGATTATGAGCTTTATGCAGAAACAAAGCAAGTGTATTTAACGGATATAGGGGCAGCTAAAATTGAAGATGCCTTCGGAATTGAAAATTTATATGATGCAGAACATCAAGAATTGCTTCATAGTGTTACACAGTCACTACGGGCCCAAACTATCATGAAATTGGATGTTGATTACATTGTAAAAGAAGGCAAGATTGCCCTTATCGATAAATTTACAGGTCGAATTATGGAGGGGAGGTCCTTTAGTGATGGTCTCCACCAAGCAATTGAAGCTAAAGAAGGACTAGAGATAACGGAAGAAAATGAAACCTTTGCTACCATAACGATTCAGAATTATTTTACTATGTATGCTAAATTATCTGGAATGACCGGCAGTGCTCTGCCGTCTAAAGAAGAATTTTTCGAAACGTACCACTTAAAGGTTATAGAAATACCTACTAATAAATCGGTCCAACGGAATGATTACCCTGATCTCGTTTATTCTAATTATCAATCCAAGGTTGAAAAAATTGTGGATGAAGTGAAAAGAATGAACAATATTGGGCGTCCTGTATTGATTGGTACCACTTCGATTGAACAATCGGAGAAGCTATCCTCCTTTTTAAAGAAGGCAAATATAAAACATCAAATATTAAATGCAAAAACAGAGGAAGATGAAGCGGAGATTATTTCTCTGGCAGGCCAAAAGGGTCAAGTCATGCTTGCGACCAATATGGCAGGGCGTGGAACAGATATTGTGCTGGGTGAAGGAGTGAAAGAGCTTGGCGGTCTCCATATTATCGGAACGGAACGGCATGAAAGTAATCGTATCGATATGCAGCTTCGGGGCAGATCTGGGCGCCAAGGGGACCCGGGTTCTACACAATTCATTGTTTCATTAGAGGATGATCTATTCATTTACTATGATGAAGACGAAAAAGAAAGATATGCTAGCAAAATTAAATTGAATGAAAGTGGACTAATCATTTCACCTGATCCTGAAAAATACACAAAAACAGTTCAAGAAACCGTAGAAAATATTCATTATTCAGGCCGAAAGCATTTATTGAAATTAGAAAGTGTTATTGACAGGCAAAGTAAAGTTATTTATTCAATGAGAGATCGTGTATTGGAGATCAGTCAGGACGAAATGATCGATGAGGTTCTAACATATATTCAAAATTTTACTCAGCAAGTATTTGACATGTATTTCCCAGAGGAATATGACCAAAGAAATCCAAAAGGTTTGATAGAGAACCTTTCCCTTATCTTCTTCGCATTCCCTTTAGACTTGAAAGATTTGGAGGAGCTCGATAGGGAGGAAGTAGAAAAAAGAGTAAAAAATGAGTATTCAAAATTAGAATCAATGATCTTAACACTTAAGGATGATCAAGGATTAGGTCAACAGCTGAAGGGATTCATGCTACATCAAATTGATTCAAATTGGATTAGTCATTTAGAAAATATGACCCAAATCAAAGAGGGTATTGGCTTAAGAGGATATGGTCAGGAGGATCCTTACAGACATTTTGAGTTTGAAGGATTAGAGGAATTTAAGAGCCTATTATTTTCGATCCAATCAGGAATTAGCATCCGCTTCATGGAATTTGTCAAAAATGAATTCGTTTTTGGAGAAAATAATGAGGAGGTAGTGGAATAATGGCGTTTTTCCGGAAAAAAAAGATAGATAACCATGTTGAATCACAGGAAGAGATAAAAAATCAGGAAGATGATTTTGTTAAAACAAGCCTGCATTTTCCGGAGGATTGGGATGTTGCCCCAAAGGAAAAGTATGTCTTTCAATACCATCATAACAAAATGGCTAAATTAAAAAACAATCAAATTTCAATCGCTGCTATTAAGTTTCTTGAATTGGATGGAGAAATAGTGGTGGAAGCATTGATTCAGAATGCACTCCCACAGCCATTGAAATTTCAAGATGTTGATTTAATTATTGTAGATGAGGAGAACAATCCAGTTGCGAAAAAGAAGTTTTCGTTAGATCATCTGGGAGAACTGCCGCCTGCAACAAGCACACCTTTTCGATTTCTGTTTTTAAACGAAGATCGATTATCAAATGTATCACCAGCCGATAACTGGAAAATTCTTTTTCAATTAAAATCACCTTCAACCGATGAAACGCTTGATCTAGAACCAGGCTGGGAAGAAAGATTAACACCAGAGAAAAAAGCTCAGTTAGAAGGCGTTTTAGAAACGCTCCCTAAATTGGGTCCTGAAGAAGTAAATATAGTTGGGATAGATCTGAAATTCCATGATAACCAATCGCTTGAGGTAATTGTGTTAGTTCGCAACGGAACCTCACAACATATAAATTTGGAACAACTTCCTTTATCGGTAGAGGATACGGCAGGTGATTTAGTCTGTCATGGCCTCTTTAAGCTTCCGCCTTTACAGATTAAGTCAAATACAGCAAAACCATGGGCATTTGTTTTTCCAGAGGACCTCATTCTTAAAAAACAGCCTGATTTTCATAATTGGAGAGTTTTTGTTAAGGAAGGCAAACAGGAAGAAATGTAAGAAAATAAAAAAATCGTTGATGCAATCGTCAACGATTTTTTTCAATATTAGATTAAGAAAAGTCAGGCCAATTTTGTTGAAAGGTGTCTCCGTCTATTTTCTCCAATGTACGATATCTAAATGGAGTGAGCTCTATTTCTCCCTTATCAATGAAATCCCTGGCAATTTCAAATGGAATTAAACCGAATGTATCTTTATTATCAGTAATCAAGTATACCCCAATTATTTTTGCGCCATTTTTCATATCAAGAGTCAAGAAAGCAGGGTAATAGGATTGGTCAGTCGCTAGCAAAATTGCCTTTGCGGTAATATTACCATCTGGTTCAATTTCGATAGAATCATTGCTGATTTTCTCTAATGTCTTTACAGCCCAACCGGATTTTTTATAGCCTCCTATAACTTTAGGAGGGTTCGCAGCTAATTGGGTGAGAATATCATTTGTTGTGTTAGAGTTATTCATTCATTATTCCCTCCAAGAAAATTACGATGGAAGAGATCATATCATACTGAATCTCCACGTATTAAGATATCATATTCATAAACACTATACAAATGAATTCAGTCACTACTAGAATTATAGTATATTAATTGAATAGGACTTGTAAAAACAAGAAAAAGTTACCATGAAATTCATGGTTTATAATTGTAATTATGGCTTTTTTTTACTTGTTTTGTTCTCGCTTGAAAGGTAGTTAGAAGTATAGATATTTTTTTGCTTTAAAACGATAAAGTTGTGCTAAAATCATCTTTAGATTGAATTTTATTTTGCTATATAATTTAGACGGAGATTCATTTTGCTGTAATTACAATAATTACGTTAGGTCATTGAACGGAATAAATGATTATTTATGGGCATTTATGGTTGTACAAGGAAAATACTTTTTATCTCAGGCATATTTAGGTATAATAGTGGGAGTATTTTTTGACTATTAGTAATGAAATTTACCAAAAATCGTGTATACCAAGAAGCGTAAAAGGCTTCAATAATGTTAGAAAGAGGTATTGTTATGACAATATTAGTAACTGGAGGCGCAGGCTATATCGGAAGCCATGCGGCAGTAGAGCTTTTAAACAGTGGATACGAGATTGTTGTCCTAGATAATTTGTCTAACAGTCAAACGGAATCGATTAATCGAGTGAAAGAATTAACAGGCAAGGATTTTCCATTTTATCAATACGATTTATTAGATCGCGTGGATATTGAATCTCTTTTTGAAAAATATGAATTTGAAGCGATTATTCATTTTGCAGGTCTTAAAGCAGTGGGAGAATCAGTTCAGGTTCCATTAAAGTATTATCACAATAACTTAACAGGCACCATCAATTTGTGTGAAGTAATGGCAAAGCATAATGTCAAAAAACTAGTATTTAGTTCATCTGCTACTGTATACGGGAACCCTGATCGTGTTCCTATTGATGAATCTTTTCCATTGTCAGCAACCAATCCTTACGGACGAACAAAGTTAATGATAGAAGAAATTTTACGAGACTTGAATGTTTCTGATCCGTCTTGGCGTATTGCCATCTTGCGTTACTTTAATCCGATTGGTGCACATGAAAGCGGCCGAATTGGCGAAAATCCAAGCGGCATTCCAAATAACTTAATGCCTTATATTTCTCAGGTTGCTATCGGAAAAAGGGATAAAGTCTCAGTTTTCGGCAACGATTATGAAACAAAGGATGGGACAGGTGTCCGAGATTTTATACATGTTGTTGATCTTGTAAAAGGTCACTTAAAAGCATTGGAATATATTAATAAGAATGAAGGGGTTGAAACCTTCAACCTCGGGACTGGCACTGGTTATAGCGTCTTAGATTTAATTAATACCTTTAAATCGGTTAATTCTCAAGAAATCCCATATCAAATTGTAGAAAGACGTCCTGGAGATATTGGGGTTTGTTATGCAAACCCGGAAAAAGCAGAAAAGTTACTGGGTTGGCGGGCTGAAAAAGATTTAATTGAAATGTGTAAAGATACGTGGAAATGGCAATCACAAAATCCAAACGGCTTTGAATGATGACTTCATTTGGGTGGGATGTCTTAGTGACCTGGAAATGTTATTCATTCATTCCCACTCATGAGTAAAACTGATCTTACAGGCTTAAAATAACTTTACTGTAGATATTTTAAGCGGGGATACAAGGAGTAGTAATGGAATGCCAAAAAAAAATATTGTTTTTGTTCTAAATGAATATAATGGCCATGGCGGTGCACAGCGTGTTGCAGCTGTTTTGGCGGAGGAATTTGTTCAGGATGGACATGATGTGAAAGTATTGAGTATCAATAAACAAAAAAACGAATTTAGTTATTTTTCAAAAGATATTCCTGTCCATGTACTTCACTCTGGTGGGTATCGTCCGCCAATGGCGAAAAGTATTGGTGCAAGCTTAAAAACGCTTAATTTTAAAAAAATAAACGCAGAAATCAAACGGCGTATGCAATTGATCAAGCGTAGGAAAGATGTCATCAAATTTTTCGATGCATATGGCAACGAAGATGTCTATGTTATTGTTGTGCAAGTTTGGGGAATGCAATGGCTGGAACCCCTTATTTACCGGCCAAATATAAAGATTATTGGTCAAAGTCATGAAAGCATTAAAGCGGCTAAAAATTCTCATCGTTATAAACGGCTGCTCAAATACTATCGCCAAGTATCAAAGTTTTTATTGCTTACACATAAGGATGCACAAAGTTTTGAGAAACTCGGTTTCTTGAATGTTGATGTTATGTATAATCCTTCCCCGTTCCGAAAACAAATTGAGGCATCAGAGTTATATAAGAATAAAACAATTGTTTCAACAGGAAGGATTGTTGATGATAAAGGGTTTGATGTCTTAATTGAAGCTTTTGCAAAGGTAGCAAACGAATTGCCGGGTTGGAAGCTAGAGATTTATGGCGAGGGACCTGCAAAAAAATATTTAAATAGCCTGATCAAAATATTAGGAATGGAAAATCGGGTGTTTTTAAAGGGACAAACAGGGGATGTCCAATCCGTTTTGGCTAAATCTAGTTTTTTTGTTTTAGCATCTAAAGCAGAAGGATTACCGATGTCATTGATTGAAGCACAATCAATCGGGCTTCCATGTATTTCAACAGATTGCGCACCTGGAATTCGTGAAATTATTACAGAGTATAAAGATGGCTTGATGGCACCTGTTGGAGATGTTCCTTTTTTATCACGTCATATTCGGCGTCTTGCACTAGATCCAAACAAATTTCATTCATACAGTCAGCATGCCTTTGAAAACAGTTTAAAATTTGATAAACAGGTTATCAAAAATCAATGGTATGAATTGTTTGAGGAACTGGGAGGAAATCTAGATGCAAAATAAAGAATTGACAGATAAAAAATCACCTAAGCTCTCGGTTGTTGTCATTGCTTACAATAATGAGTTATATATTGAAGAAGCACTTGAATCGTTGCATGAACAAACGTTTGATGATTTTGAAGTTTGCGTTGTGAATGATTTTTCAACGGATCGGACAGGAGAAATGATCGAACGTTTTATTGAAGGAAAACCAAAATTCAAAGTCGTCCACCTTGATAAAAATAGTGGGGGCTGCAGTACACCGCGCAACACGGGGATTGCAAATACGACCGGTGAGTATATCATGTTCCTTGACGGTGATGATTGGTATACGATTGACGCCTGTGAGAAAATGGTTGCAGGTATTGAGAGAACAAATTCAGACTTTGTAGCTGGGCAGGTTATTCGTACGAATAATTACCAAATTTGGTTTCATAAACAGATTTATTCTGATGAACGAACTGATATCAATGTACGTGAATTTCCAACACTACTTTTTGATACATTGTCGGTAAATAAGATTTATAAGCGCTCTTTTTTAGATAAGCATGGTTTGAGATTTCCTGAAGGCATTCATTATGAGGATATTTTCTTTACTGGCAAAGCTTATTTTCTTGCGAATTCTGTTAGCGTTATAACAGAACCCATTTATTACTGGCGTGTTGTTGAAAATGCCAAGGTTAAATCAATTACAAATCGACGCTTTGAATTTGCTAATTTTAAAAATAGAATTACCGCGCATAGACTGTACGATCAATTCCTTAGAGAACATGGCGACATCTATTACCAAAGAGAAAAGAACAATAAATTTCTACGCCATGATTTGAAGCTGTATGTAAATGACTATGCACTTTATGACGAAGAATATAAAGTTCAATTTCACAAGTTGATTCATGACTACTTACATGAAATCTTAGATGAATTTTCTTTTCTTAGTTTCGCTGAAAAAGAACGAATCATGTATTATCTATTATATATAGGCGACAAAGATGCTTTCCAAGATTATGTTTACTATATAAAAGGGTTACCAACAGCAATGGATCGTGTTTACTCCGCTGGAGGTTCATACTATTTTAAAGCAACAAATCCAAATCAAAATGATATGAAATTCCTCGAACTGGAAAAACCAGAATCTCGTTTTCAAATTAGTCATATTGAGATGACAGATGAAGCATTCTCTTTTGAAGCAGATGTTCGAGTTGAATCCATATCTTATTCTGAAATTACGACTTATTTTACTTTAAAAAATAAGCATACAGGAGCTGTTATTAATTCGCGTTTATCTGGCAATAGGATTAGTTTTCCGCTAGATCGAATGACACCTGGAAATTATTATTTGCATTTAAATGTTATCCATCAGGGAAATGTTATCAAATATCTTGTTAAAAGGACGGATCTTGTCTCATTACCAAACATTAAAATTCAAGATAACAAATTATCCAAAGATTTGTTTATCAACCATAAGAATACATTTGGTATAAAGGTTTACCCGTTAGGATTAATTAATAGGGTAAAATGGGTCTTTGTAAGAAAATGGGACCTAGTCATGCAAAAGAAAGAATATCAAGATGTCGTTCAAAAGATAACGAACGGTTTTGCTAAAGAATTTTTAAAGAAGCTTTCGATTCGCCGCAATTGGGTTTTGTTTGAAAGCCATATGGGGAAACAGTATAGCGACAGCCCAAAATACATTTATGAAGAAATGTATAAACAGAACCGTAATTATAAATACATCTGGTCTTTTGCTAAACCTGATTCGGTTCAATTGCCTGGTCCGGCCATTAAGGTGAAAAGGAACAGTTTAAAGCATTACTATTACCTTATTCGTTCAAAATATTGGGTAGACAATCAAGGAATGGCCCATTTAACGCAGAAGAAAAAGGAGCAAGTATATTTACAAACCTGGCATGGGACTCCGTTGAAACGAATGGGGTATGATCAAAAAACACAGCAAAGTGATGAAGAATTTGCAAGACTGAAAATGCAGACAAACGCATGGAATTACTTTATTTCTCCTAATCCATATAGTACTGCTATTTTTAGAAGAGCCTTTCGGTATGGGGGCAAAATCATTGAGTCAGGTTATCCGCGAAATGATATCCTCATCAATATGCCTGAAGAGGTTATTCAGAAAACAAGAAGTCACTTTAAGATTGATCCGACTAAAAAGGTTATTTTGTATGCCCCAACCTTCCGAGATTGGGATCCGAATTCATACCAAAAAACAATTAAGGATATTCAGTTCTTAAGCGAGACGGTTGATAAGAATACGGTTATTTTACTTCGGCTGCATTATTTATTATCAAGTAAATTATCTCATCACGCACTTCCTAAAAATGTAATAAATGCATCCTCTTATGGGGATATTTCTGAACTCTATTTAATTTCCGATGTGCTGATTACTGATTACTCATCAGTTATGTTTGATTATGCGTTATTAAAACGTCCAATCGTTTTTTATTGCTATGACCTGGAAGAGTATATTTCACGCCGTGGAACCTATTTCGACCTAGCCGAAAAGGCTCCTGGTCCAGTTTGCAAAACAATTGACGATGTCTCTTCTTATCTTAATAACCCAGAGAAGCTGGTTGATTTTAAGCCAGCATTAGAGAGGTTTTCTTCAGAATTTGGCAGCAAAGAAGATGGACATGCAGCTGCTAAAGTAATCGAACAGGTATTTGACAATAAATGATTACTTTATCTTGATAAAAGTCCAATTTTAGATTGGACTTTTATTAGCTAATCAGAATTTATATCCATAAATACTGAACGCATAAGGGCAACTACGCCTCTGTCTTCGCCCTAAGGGCTCGCCAATCGGCGAGTTTTCTTTATTGGGTTTTCATTAAAATAAACACTATGATAAAAAATTTCTTAGGTTGTAGACTCATTTTATTTATATTATATTTAATAGGGTAAAGTACAATGCAACTTGGTACTGCAAATAAAGAGGTGAAAAATTGTTTTGTTGTCCATACTAAAGAAAATTTTAATAAAGTTATATAAAATACTATTCCAGTTCGTTTCTTTATTCCCACCTAAAAAAGATCTTATTATGTTTGAAAGCTTCTTAGGAAAACAATATAGCGATAACCCTAGGGCCATTTACGAATATATGAAAGAGCATTATCCTCAGTATCAAATGTATTGGAGTGTCGATCCCCGTTTTGAAAAGAGTTTTATAGAAAAAGGAATTCCCTATTCAAGAAGGTTTTCAATCCAATGGCTGTTTTTGATGGCAAGAGCAAAATTCTGGGTTGTGAACTCAAGAATGCCTCTTTGGATTCCAAAGCCAAAGAAAACGATCTACCTTCAAACTTGGCATGGGACACCGTTGAAGAAGCTGGCACATGATATGAAAGAGGTATTGATGCCAGGGACAACGACAGAGAAATACAAGCAAAATTTTTATGACGAATCTAGAAACTGGGATTATTTGATTTCCCCTAATGGCTACTCAACAGAAATTTTCAGACGTGCCTTCCAATTTGATAAAGAAATGATTGAATCCGGGTATCCTCGAAATGATATTTTGCATCACAAGGATCGCGATAAAATTGCAAATAAAATCAAACGAAAGTTACAACTTCCCGAAGATAAAAAGGTTATTCTTTATGCACCGACATGGAGGGATAATCAATTTTATTCAAAAGGAAAATACAAGCTGGATTTACAGCTTGATTTGGCAAAGTTAAGAGAAGAACTCGGTCATGAGTATGTCATTATTTTACGCATGCATTATTTAGTTGCTGAGAATTTTGACCTTGAAGCATACAAGGGTTTTGCCTATGACTTTTCGACACATGAAGATATCAGTGAGCTTTATTTGATTAGTGATTTATTAATCACAGATTATTCATCTGTCTTTTTCGATTATGCAAACTTGAAACGTCCAATGATTTTCTTTGCGTACGATATAGATGAATATAGAGAAGATATAAGAGGATTTTATTTTGATTTTGAGAAAAAGGCTCCAGGGCCGCTTGTGACAACATCAGATGAAGTCATTGAAGCGATTAAGAGCTTTTCAGCTGATAAAGCATTTGATGAGGAATTTTATCAGAAGTTTTGTTATTTAGAAGATGGTCATGCTGCTGAAAGAGTTGTGAAGGAAGTTATATTGAAAAATAAATAAACATTGGAACAAGCCACCACCAAACAAATTATTTTTGTTTGGTGGTGGTTTTTTTCGTAAGGCTATTAATTTTGGGGAATTTTGCATTTTACCAATCCAAATAGCCCATTTTTTATAATTAAAGAGTAAATAGTATAATTAATTTTTCCTATTTTTCACTTAAACTCTAGTAATTGCACTAAATCTATTTAAAATATCCTACTAATAAGCGATAATAAAGGTATATTTTAAGCAAAATAATTGTTAATCTGACATATTTATGGAAAAACGGCTTAACATTCTATCGAATAATGGGAAATAAAGGAATTGATTGTAAGTTATTAAAAAGGTTGTGAAAAAATGAAGAAAATTGGAAAAGCGCTTATTTTGTCTACAGGAATCTTAATTGGTGGAACAGTTCTCCCTTTTGCTTCAATTAGTCTGGATCGAGTAGAAGCATCAAGTACATATAAAGTGGATCCTATCATCTATCAAGCAACCTCAAATGTAAATTTACGAACTGGACCTGGTACAAACTACAAATTGATATTAACCATTCCAAAATCCAAAATAGTTACTGTAACTCAGAAAAAAGGCAATTGGTATAAAGTGTCTTATTCTGATTTCATTAAAGGAAAAAAGGTAACAGGGATTGGTTGGACGAGTGTCGGTTTTTTAAAAGAATACTATAAATATAGTAAAACAAGTGGAATTTATTATTTTACAAGAAAAACTACATCTCTGTATCCAACCCCAAATACGATTAAAAAAGCTGTTTACAGTCTTCAAAGTGATGTTGGTTTATACTCGACTCAAATGGTTGTAAATAGTGTAGGCCAAACGTGGTATACAGTGAATTTTAATGGAAAAAATTTTTACGTAAATAGCAGTGATGTATCAAAATGTTCAGTTAATACCTTTGCGAAAACTTACTACCTAGCGAATAAGGATACATATGTATATTCCTCCTACGGTTCCATTTATAAAAAATTGATTATAATCCCTAAAGGTACAATTGCTCCTTCTGTACAAAGCATTGGTAATTGGTTTGCGGTGACCTATAATGGTAAGTCAGGATATTTCTATAAGAATGATTTTACTAAAATTCCATCAGAGACACCGGTAACGGATGCTAATGATTTTGTAACGGTTGTAGATGGGATCATTAGGCAATACCCAGACGATCAATCCAATATTCTTTCTTCTGTTCCTAAAGGGTCAACCCTTACGCCTACCTATAAAACATCCAATGATTGGTATAAAGTTACATATGGTGGAAAGTTAGGCTATATCCATAGTTCAGATTTACAAGAGGTGAAAAATACTATACCTCAAGAAATTCCACCAACTGAGGTAAGCCTTGTCAATAAAACATACTTAGTCACTGCCAATCTAAATTTGAGACAGGATGGTGATTCATCATCACTTATTCTGACCTCGATACCAAAAGGCACGATTGTCACACCGTCCGCTCAAAACTCCGATAACTGGTATAAAGTTACATACGGAGGTAACACAGGCTATGTCTACGGAAATTATTTGCAGCAGGTTGTTACTGGTGCCCCTGCAGGAACAAGGGACAGCTATCAATTTATTGATTTGCGAACACAATCTCCCGTTACAGCATCCGAGATTGATAACTACATAGCTAACTACGAAAAATTGACAGGTAAACAAAGTGTTTTGCATGGAAAAGGGCAGGTATTTATTAATGTTGGTACAACGTATGGGGTGAATGCTCTTTATTTAGCTGCTCATTCCATTCATGAAAGTGCTTTTGGAACATCAAATCTTGCTGTAGGGAAAAATAACCTTTTTGGTTTCGGTGCTTATGATGATCTCTCGTTTATTGCAGCATACCGTTTTTCTAGCGTAGATGCGTGTATCGATTATATTGCTCGTGAAATAAAGTCAACCTATTTAAACCCTAATAATTGGAAATATAAGGGTGCCTATTTGGGTTTTAGTACAAAAACAATGACTAATGTACGGATTGATGGAAATAGTGAAGGAATGAACTTTTACTACGCAAGTGACCCAAATTGGGGAAAAGCGATTGCACAACATATGCAAAACATCCTGCCATATGATAAAGCTTATTATGCTAAAAGCAGTGTCAATGCCTCCATCCCATCACGACCGGGGATACCAAGTGGAAGTGATCTATTTCCTAACAATATTACCGCTATAGCGAATAAAGATATTACTTTAGATAGTCAGAAGGGTGCAAGTGATAGTGTTCTAACTATTAATAAAGGAACATCCTTTATCCTTTCAGAAAAAACAAATGATTATTGGGTGAGAGTGAAGGTTGGGGATAATGATTATTGGACAAACAACTTACACTTGGATCATTATTCAGATTATCTTTCTGTTCAAAATTTAGGCAGAGTAACAGTTTCACAGTTAAATATACGCTCTGGACCATCTGCCGACCTTCCTAAAATTGGAACGTTAAATTTAAATGATTACGTACAATTGATGTTGCAGGATGATGGAACAGTAACAATGGATGATTCCAAAACATGGTATGAGATTCAATTGCCAAATGGGACAACAGGCTGGGTATGCGGGGGTACAAAAAACTCTCCTTATCTATCTAGAGAATTTAATTAGGAAAAATAGTGAAAAGAAAAGGTTGTGAGAAAGATATGAATAATATAGGGAAGGTTATCGTTTTATCAACTGGCTTATTACTCAGCGGAATAACTGTACCTGTAGTTTCAAACCAAGTGGAAGCAGCAACAATGATTAGTTTTAGTAAGACCAGTTATGAAACTACTGCCAATCTAAACCTACGTTCAGGGGCTAGTTCAAATTACAAGGCGATTCTAGCGATTCCAAAGGGAAAATTAGTTACCTCAAACACCAAAATAGGAAACTGGTATAAAGTAACCTACGCAAACAAAACAGGCTGGGTGAGCGGTACTTATCTTAAGAAAATGAGCACTAGCAGCCCGGCACCTAAAATTGTTAAGTTTACAAAAACGAACTATCAAACGACTGAAAATGCTAGGATACATACCGGAGCAGGTTCAAGCTATAGTACCTCTTATATTATCCCAAAAGGGAAAGTCGTATCATCATACGAAAAAGCAGGAAGTTGGTTTAAACTAACCTATGCAAACAAAACAGGCTGGGTGTATCAAGGCTATTTAAAAGAATATGTTCAATATCAAAATATAAGTGGTGCATACTACTTCACAAAGTACAGCACAAACCTTTATCCTACTCCCGATACAAAGAAAGCACCGGTAATCGGCTTTACAGGTAATACTGGATTTTATTCAAATCAACGGATCATTAATAGTGTAGGACAAACATGGTATCGAGTCACCTATAAAGGTCAGACTTTGTATATCAATGGACATGATGTTACAAGTTATTCGTCTGCATCATTTCAAATAACAAGTTATAAAGCAAGTAAGGATGCCTATCTTTATTCCTCCTATGGTTATGGCTTCACTAAATCTATTAATATACCAAAAGGGGCGACAATTCTTTCTTCTTTTAAAATAGGAAATTGGTATAAGGCTTCATACCAGGGTAAAACAGGATATGTAAATATAAGCAGCTTTGAAAAGGTCAAGACCCTCCCTATTTTAAAGGAAAGTTCCATTTCAGGAAGAACCTTTTTAACGAAGGCCAATTTAATTTTAACCAATTATGCTGATACCGCTGCAACCATTGTGAGCACTATTACGCAAGGTACATTTGTAGCCCCTGTTTCTTTAGTTTCTAATGGTTGGTATAAAGTTTCTTATGGAGGAAAGACAGGCTATGTTCCTGGCTCGGGTCTTCAAGAAGTGAAAACAGGCGCTCCATTATCAGGAAACAGTGGTTATCAATTTCTTGACTTACGGATCCAATCACCTGTTACCGCTACACAAATCAATAATTATATTGCCGGTTATGTTAAATCAACTGGGAAAAAGAGTGTTTTAACAGGTAGTGGGCAGGCATTTATCGATGCAGGTAAGAAGTATGGAGTGAATGCCCTTTACTTAGCGGCACACGCCATTCACGAAAGTGCTTTTGGGACATCCAATCTTGCTATATACAGAAATAATTTATTTGGTTTTGGTGCCTATGATGATAGCCCGTTTATTTCATCATATCTTTTTCCAACGATTGATCAATCCATCGAATATATTGCACGTGAAATAAAAGCAACATATCTTAATCCGGATAGCTGGAAATATAAAGGTGCATACCTTGGTTACAGCACGAAGACCATGAGCAATACACGAATCGATGAATTTTCAGAAGGCATGAATTTCTATTATGCAAGCGATCCAAACTGGGGAAAGACTATTGCATCACATATGCAAAATATACTTGCATTTAATAAAAATGATTATATGAATA
>JAUZPL010000085.1 GCA_030705955.1 Bacillota bacterium
ATAGATACAAATTCATATTCACTTTGTCTAGACTCTTTTGGTTTCAACATTGAATTTCACCACTTATTGTATTATTTATTTATTGATTTGAATATCTTTGTTACAACACTCTGTTGATTGTAGCGGAAGGCGCGAAGACTCCTGCGGGAAAAGCGGGACAGGGGAGACCCCGCAGGAGCGTTAGCGACGAGGAGGCTCCCGTTCCGCCCGCGGAAAGCGAAGAGCCTGGAGCGCAAATCAACAGACCAGTTTAAAAGCTATATATAAATATTATAACAAATTAACGCGGTGAATTGTTGAAGGGAATTTATAAAATAAAAGACTGCCGAAACTTTTTCGACAGCCTGAAAATCGGTAGAAGCCGATTTTTTTATTTTCAGAAAAGTCCCTTTCATTTTAAGAGGAATTTATTTTTTGGTTACGCTTTCCTATAACAATGATTAATATGCACTGTTTTTATAATACAGTTTATAAAAAATAATAATACAGTTGATTTAAATCAAGGATAATATTTTCAATATGGTAATGATGTAAAATTATAATACATAATGATTGACGAGTATAATTTGTTGATGTACACTCGAAATTGGGAAGAATAATTGTATCAATACGGTTACGACAATCATTGGTACAGAATAAAATGTTAGAAAAAGATTTTATGATTTGTTTTTACTTTCTGTGGAAAACTATCCACATTGATATGCCCAAATAGGTTTTTTGTTTGCTTATCCGTTTTATTAAGTTTTTCGGGCAATCTAAAGCAGGGAATTTATTTTCAAAATTATTATTGGCGAAATGAAAGGAAGAGGTGACGAATATATGGCTTCTACAACACAGAATGTCCAATTCGATGCGAAGAAAGCGCTTGAAACAGTCTCAGAACAGTTTCAAACATTTCAGATTTTAAATGAGGAAGGCGAAGTCGTAAATGAAGCGGCAATGCCTAATTTAAGCAATGAAGAATTACAAGAATTAATGCGTCGTATGGTTTATACGAGAATTCTTGACCAACGTTCAATTTCCTTAAACAGACAAGGAAGATTAGGTTTCTATGCACCAACTGCAGGTCAAGAGGCATCTCAATTAGCATCTCAATTTGCTCTAGAAAAAGAAGATTTTATTCTTCCTGGTTATCGTGATGTCCCTCAAATGATTTGGCATGGTCTTCCATTACATCAAGCATTTTTATTTTCTCGTGGTCATTACCAAGGAAATCAAATTCCTGAAGGAGTTAACCTAGTTTCTCCACAAATTATTATTGGTGCGCAATATGTTCAAACAGCAGGTGTCGCTCTTGGAATGAAGAAAAATGGTTCTAAATCAGTTGCTGTTACGTATACAGGTGATGGTGGTACTTCCCAAGGAGACTTCTATGAAGGTATTAACTTTGCCGGTGCATTTAAAGCTCCAGCTATTTTCATTGTACAAAACAACCGTTTTGCGATTTCAACACCAGTAGAAAAACAATCTGCCGTTCAAGCATTAGCACAAAAAGCTGTTGCAGCAGGTATTCCTGGTATTCAAGTAGATGGGATGGATCCATTAGCAGTATATGTTGCAGTTCGTGATGCTCGTCTGTGTGCAATAAACGGTGAAGGACCAACATTAATTGAAACATTAACATACCGCTATGGTCCACATACAATGGCTGGTGATGATCCAACTCGTTACCGTACATCTGAACTTGATAATGAATGGGAAAAGAAAGATCCTCTTGTTCGTTTCCGTAAGTTCCTTGAAAAGAAAGGACTATGGAGTGAAGAGAAAGAAAATGAAGTTATTGAAAGTGCAAAAGATGATATTAAAGAGGCAATCAAAAAGGCTGACGCTGCTCCTAAACAAAAGGTTACTGACTTAATGTCCTACATGTTTGAGGAAATGCCTCAAAACCTTAAAGAACAATATGAAATTTATCAAGCAAAGGAGTCGAAGTAAGTCATGGCTCAAATGACAATGATACAAGCAATCACGGATGCATTACGAAATGAATTGAAAAATGACCCGAATACATTGGTTTTTGGTGAAGACGTTGGCGTTAATGGTGGTGTATTCCGTGCAACAGAAGGCCTTCAAAAAGAATTTGGGGAAGATCGAGTTTTTGATACTCCACTTGCAGAATCAGGAATTGGTGGTTTGTCCATTGGTTTAGCATTACAAGGTTTTCGTCCAATTCCAGAAATCCAATTCTTTGGATTTGTATTCGAAGTTATGGACTCAATTGCTGGACAAATGTCCCGTATTCGCTATCGTCATGGCGGGCGCCACACTATGCCAATTACAGTTCGTTCTCCATTTGGCGGTGGTGTTCATACACCTGAACTTCACTCTGACAGCCTTGAAGGATTGATGGCTCAAACTCCAGGTCTTAAAGTTGTCGTACCTTCAACACCTTATGATGCTAAAGGATTATTGATCTCCTCTATTCGTGACAACGACCCTGTCGTTTTCCTAGAGCATTTAAAATTATATCGTGCTTTCCGTCAAGAGGTTCCTGAAGGTGAATATACTATTCCTCTAGGTAAAGCTGATGTTAAACGTGAAGGAACAGATTTATCCATAATTACTTATGGGGCAATGGTTCATGAATCATTGAAAGCTGCTGAAGAGCTTGAAAAAGAAGGATATTCAGTTGAAGTAGTAGACTTACGTACGATTAGTCCACTTGATATTGATACAATTATTGCTTCAGTGGAAAAAACAGGACGTGCAATGGTTGTTCAAGAAGCACAAAAAATGGCCGGCGTTGCTGCAAATGTTGTAGCTGAAATTAACGACCGTGCTATTTTAAGCCTAGAAGCACCAGTGTTACGTGTGGCTGCACCAGATACAGTTTATCCATTCTCACAAGCTGAATCCGTTTGGCTACCAAATTACAAGGATGTAATAGAAACAGCTAAAAAGGTTTTAACATTTTAATATTAGTGGGGAATGGTTGTCCATTTCCCAATATCGATAAAAATGAAAGTAAAATTAGGAGGATGAATCACAGTGTCATTTCAATTTAAAATGCCTGACATCGGTGAAGGTATTCATGAAGGCGAAATTGTCAAATGGATGATTAAGCCTGGTGATAAAGTTCAAGAAGATGATGTACTATGTGAGGTACAGAATGATAAAGCAGTAGTTGAAATTCCGTCTCCGGTTGAAGGTACTGTTTTAGAAGTACTTATCGGTGAAGGTACAGTAGCTACTGTAGGACAGGTTCTTGTAACATTTGATGCACCTGGCTATGAAGATTTACAATTTAAAGGCGATCATGGTGACGAACCTACACAGGAAGAAAAAGTACCAGCAGCTAAAGAAGTACCAGCAACACCTCAAACAGTAGAGGCTGCACCACCGGGAGCACCATCTATTGCTGCAGCAACTGCACCAGCACCAGCATCTGATGTGGATCCAAATCGACGTATTATTGCGATGCCTTCTGTTCGTAAATACGCTCGTGAAAAGGGTATAGATATTCGCTTTGTTGCAGGTACAGGTGATAACGGCCGAGTATTGAAAAATGATATTGATGCATACTTGAGCGGTGGCGTGGCACCTCAAGCTGTAGCTACACAAGCAGTTGAAACTGCTGTAGAAGAAAAAACAACAGCACAAGTAACACCTCAAGCTGTACCACAAGGAGAATATCCTGAAACACGTGAAAAGATGAGTGGAATCCGTAAAGCTATTGCAAAAGCAATGGTAAATTCCAAGCATACTGCACCACATGTTACATTAATGGATGAAATTGATGTTACAAAACTTTGGGCACACCGTAAGAAATTCAAAGAAGTGGCTGCAGCGAAAGGTATTAAGCTTACATTCTTACCATATATCGTGAAAGCATTAACAAGTGCATTACGCGAATTTCCAGCATTGAATACATCCCTAGATGATGCAACAAGTGAAATTGTGCATAAGCATTACTATAATATTGGTATTGCAGCTGATACGGAAAAAGGTTTACTAGTACCCGTTGTGAAAGATGCCGATCGTAAATCTGTCTTCACTATTTCTAATGAAATTAATGAACTTGCAGTTAAAGCTCGTGATGGAAAACTTTCTCCAAATGAAATGAAAGGTGCTTCATGTACTATTTCAAACATTGGTTCTGCTGGTGGTCAGTGGTTTACACCTGTTATTAACCATCCGGAAGTTGCTATCCTTGGTGTTGGCCGTATTGCTGAAAAACCAATTGTCAGAGATGGCGAAATTGTCGCTGCACCTGTTCTTGCTTTATCTTTAAGCTTTGACCATCGTATGATTGATGGTGCAACTGCTCAAAATGCGTTGAATCATATTAAACGCTTATTGAACGATCCTGAACTATTGTTAATGGAGGCGTAATAAATGGTAGTCGGAGATTTCCCTATTGATACAGATACTATAGTCATTGGCGCAGGCCCTGGCGGATATGTTGCAGCTATTCGTGCAGCACAGCTTGGTCAAAAAGTTACAATTGTAGAAAAAGAGTATATTGGTGGAGTTTGTTTAAATGTTGGCTGTATTCCATCAAAAGCACTAATTTCCACAGGTCACCGTTATGAAACAGCTAAACATTCTGATAAATTCGGTATTACAGTAGAAAATGTTAAAATTGATTTCTCAAAAGTTCAAGATTTTAAAGCTAGCGTTGTGAAGAAGCTAACAGGCGGCGTTGAAGGTCTTTTAAAAGGAAATAAAGTTGAAATCGTACGTGGTGAAGCATACTTCGTTGATGGCAATTCATTACGGGTTATGGGCGAGAAAACTTCACAAACCTATAACTTTAAAAATGCGATTATTGCAACAGGTTCACGTCCAATTGAAATCCCAACTTTTAAATATTCAAAACGAGTTCTTGATTCAACTGGCGCTCTTAATTTACAAGAAGTCCCTGAAAAGGTTATTGTTATTGGTGGCGGAGTCATCGGAATTGAACTTGGTGGTGCATATGCAAACTTCGGCAGCCAAGTAACCATCTTAGAGGGTGCAGATGAAATATTAAGCCTTGGTTTTGATAAGCAAATGTCTGCTCTTGTTAAAAAGAATATGAAGAAAAAAGGTGTGGAATTCTATACAAAAGCAATGGCTAAAGGTGTAGAAGAAACCGAAAATGGAGTTACCGTTACATTTGAAACTAAAGGTGAAGAGAAGAAAATCGATGCTGATTATGTATTTGTAATGGTAGGACGCCGTCCAAATACTGACGAGCTTGGACTTGAACAAGCTGGAGTTAAAATGACGGATCGAGGCATTATTGAGATTGATAAACAATGCCGCACAAATATTTCAAATATCTATGCAATTGGAGATGTTGTTCCTGGTCTTCAACTTGCACATAAAGCATCTTATGAAGCAAAAATTGCTGCTGAAGCAATTGCGGGACATCCATCTGAAATAGATTATTTAGGTATTCCAGCGGTAGTTTTCTCAGATCCTGAGCTAGCAACAGTTGGTTATACAGAAGAACAAGCCAAAAAAGATGGTATTGAAATTAAAACATCTAAATTCCCGTTTGCTGGAAATGGCCGTGCTTTATCTTTAGACAGTACAGATGGTTTTGTAAGGTTAATTACACGTAAAGATGATAACCTACTAATTGGGGCCCAAGTTGCAGGTACGAATGCCTCAGATATTATTTCTGAGCTTGGTTTAGCCATCGAGGCAGGAATGACTGCTGAAGATATTGCAATGACAATCCATGCACATCCAACTCTAGGTGAAATGACAATGGAAGCAGCAGAGGTTGCTTTAGGAAGTCCAATTCACGTATTAAAATAATGTAAAAAAAAGTCCTTTCCTTTAATGGGAAGGACTTTTGCTTTTAGAAATATCTACTCCATTTAAAACATATACTATTTTATAAAGAAACTTTGCAAAAAAGGCATTAAGTGGTGGTGTCCTTATGAAATTTTATATTGTGGTCATTTTACAGTTAATGATATGGAGTGGATATACGTTTATCGAATGGCTATCAAGGCATGATCAGCTTACTTACAAGGTTTTGATGTTTTTTGTTTTTTTCTATTTGGCATTTTTAATTGGTAATACAATTACGAAATCCGCCAGGAAGGCTATTTTTATAACAGCGTTAAGCTTGATGATCTATAGTTCATTTCATTACACAATGGCGCATTTTAGTTAGTAGTTCAACACTATTGGATCCACCTATAAATAAAAGAAAGCTCCTAGTCTTTAGGAGCTTTAAAAGATTATTTTCTTGGATAAAAGTACATGATTCTTCCATTAAAGAGGTGGAGTTCACCTTTTAATTTTTTGGAAAGAAATTTTGAAAATTCATTTGCTTTTCCTTTATCCCCAAATGTTGATTCTTCTGGTAAAGTAATTTGCAAATAAGTTTGTTCTCTTTCTTCTCCATTTTCATCTCTTACTATTTCTTTATCAACACCGACTAAAATAGCAAAATAACGATCCTTGTTAGATGATAAATAAAACCACTTTCCTTTGCCTTCTTCTTTTTCTTTTAATTCATAGGGAAAAGAAGAATCTTCATATTGCCAGTTCACTTGATGACCGGTCTTTGAGGTAATTTCTTTATAATAATGAAAAAGTTCTTTTACTTCATCAACCGTGATCGTTTCTTTTACAGATGAGGGTACAAGCTTTATATAAGCATTCTCCGCCATCACCATTCCCCCTTATTGCTGCTTATTATATCCTTTCTTATTCTAGCATTGAAAAAACAAGGCTGACAACTGTTCAGGATGAAATATACTCTTGTATTTTATTCAGAAAAGTATTATAATAATATTCTAAATATTCAATCAAAGGGAGGTGTAAAATGGATATTTTTGAAAAACTTTATGATGAGCACGAACAGGCTAAGGTTCGGTTTATTGGATTCGTAACAGACCATACGCGCTATGATTTTGGAATTGTCTACACAGATATGTTCTTCGGAAAACCACTTGTTGTATGTATGCAGACTGGCCGTTCCACTCTCCTCGATCCACGAGATATTGAAGATATTGAATTCCTACAAAGTATATTTCGAATAAAAGATAAAAAACAAGCCGCCGATTTAGCAGAATTTTTTATTGAAACACTTCCATCCATTCCATTTCACACTCAATATGAATGACAATTAGCATTCACAATTCTATATGGCGTTAATAACAGTTTATAAAATGAGGGGACCCCAAAGGATTAACGGGATTCCCTTTTTAGTTGGAATTATTCATATTTTATATATATATAAGTATAATTACTAATCATTAATTGAATTAAAAAACTAAATGTGATATACAATTAAACCTTGAAAAATGAAATGTGTTATATTATTATATAAATGTAGGTATAAAAACGCTTTCAAATGATGTTACTAATTAACGAAGGGGAGAATTGAACAGATGGGTACAATCGTATGCCAAACTTGTAATTCAACTATTGATCATTTTGAAGATGAGAAAGTTACGGTTCTTTACTCCAAATGTAATTGCTGTGATTGTAATCATTCAAAAGAAGAGGAAAAATAATTACATTTAAAATATAAGCAGGACTCCCAATTTTCAGGACTCCTGCTTTTTTTATTTGGCATGGTAATAAACTTGCCTTTAATTTTATTGAATTGCTTTATATTCTTTTATCACGCGTAATGTTTTCATTTCATCGTCTTCAGGTCCTTGAACAGGCAGACCTGCTTCAAGATTTTTTCGAATGTAATGAAGGTTTTCTTTTGTGATAATTTCTCCAGGGATGAAAATTGGAATACCAGGAGGATAAACCATAATAAATTCTGCAATAATTCTACCTTCTGATTCATCAAAGGGAACTGTTTCAATTTCCGAATAAAAAGCATCCCGTGGTGTTAGTGCCAATATAGGTATATCTGGCAATAAAACTTGTAGTGGTTCGATTTTTTCAGCGTTATGGGAACATTCCTCAGCAAGATCTTTTAAAGCATCTACTAGTAAGTTTCCTTCGTATTCTGTATCACCGAGAGTTATAATACAAAGAATGTTATAAAGATCTGATAATTCAACTTCAATATTATGTTTTTCTCTCAGCCATTTTTCGACTTCAAATCCTGTTAATCCTAAATCTTTTACAGAAATAATTAACTTAGTTGGGTCATAGTCGAAGGTAGCTTTACTTCCTAGTATTTCAGATCCAACACAGTATAGGTGATCTATTTCATTAATTCGATTACGAATGGAATTAGCTAATTGAATCGTTTTCCCAATTAATTCTCTTCCCTCTGTAGCAAGACGTCTGCGGGCAACATCTAGAGAAGCAAGCAGTAAATAGGATGTTGATGTTGTTGTTAACATACTAATGATGGATTGAACATGTTTTGCGGAAACAAGTCCTTCTTTTACATTAAGAATAGAACTTTGTGTCATAGAGCCGCCGAGCTTATGAACACTTGTAGCCGCCATATCTGCACCAGCTTGCATCGCTGAAAGTGGAAGTTTCTCATGAAAATGGATATGAACTCCATGTGCTTCATCCACGAGAACTGGCACATTATAGGAATGGGCAATTTCAACAATCCTTTTCAAATCAGCAGAAATGCCGAAATAAGTAGGATTAATAACAAGTACCCCTTTAGCATCCGGATGTTGCTTTAAAGCTTTTTCGACTGCATCATTTGTTATGCCATGAGAAATTCCTAGGTTTACATCAATTTCAGGATGAATAAAAACAGGAGTAGCACCAGAAAAAACGATTGCTGACATAACTGATTTATGAACATTTCTTGGGACAATAATTTTATCTCCAGGACCACAAACTGCCATAACCATTGTCATGATTGCCCCACTAGTACCTTGAACGGAAAAAAACGTATGATCTGCTCCAAATGCTTCTGCCGCAAGTTCTTGTGCTTGCTTAATGATTCCCTTTGGCTGATGTAGGTCATCAAGTGGACCAATATTAATTAAATCGATGGATAGTGCATTGTCACCAATAAAGCTTCTAAATTCAGGATCAATCCCCGCCCCTTTTTTATGACCAGGAATGTGAAATTGTACTGGGTTTTTCTTTGCATGTTTTAATAAACCGCTAAAAAGCGGTGTCAGATGTTGAGACAATTTTTTTTCACACCTCTTTATTTAAAATACAACTTATAAATATTTGATAAAATTATAAAACAAATGAATTATAGCATTATAAATACCCTTTGCATAGGAATAAGTTATGCTCTACAAGATTAGTTTTTCATTTATAAAGGAAATTTAACCTGTATTACCGAAACTAACAAGGAAAACAAACTTTTAGGGGGATTACAATGAAGTGGGAAACGCGGGTAACAAAGTTGTTAAATATTCAATATCCAATCATACAAGGTGGTCTTGCACATCTTGCTTATTCTGAATTAGCAGCGGCTGTTTCAAATGCGGGAGCACTTGGCCAAATAACTGCTATGTCATTAGAAACCCCAGAAAAACTAAAGGAAGAAATTCAAAAAGTAAGAAAGCTTACAAATAAACCATTCGGAGTCAATTTTGCAATTGGGCAACATAATAGTTCGTTTCATGATTTCTTGGAGGTCGCAATTGAGGAAAATGTTCCGGTCATTACGATGACAGGTGGAAATCCTACACCAATATTTAAACAACTAGAGGGAACAAATAGTAAAAAATTAGTTTTGGTCGCAGCCAAAAGGCAAGCAGTTAAAGCTGAAGAGCTTGGAGCAGATGCTGTTATGGTAGTGGGGCAAGAGGGAGGCGGCCACCTGGGAAGAGATGATATTGGATCTATGATTCTTATACCCCAAGTTGTCGACTCGGTTTCGATTCCGGTTATCGCTTCGGGAGGTATTGGTGACGGCCGTGGCCTTATGGCAGCTCTTAGCCTTGGAGCAGAAGGTGTTGAAATGGGTACAAGATTTATTGCAACAAAGGAATGTATTCATGCTAGTGAATTATATAAGAAAAAGCTTGTAGAAGGCTCAGAAATGGATACTGTAGTAATAAAGCGTTCACTAGGGGCACCGGCAAGAGCCATAAAAAATAAATGGACAGATAAAATCCTTGAGATTGAACAACGTGGTGGAGACTATGAACAATTAAAAGATTATATAAGTGGACTAGCAAATAAACAATATATATATGAAGGAAAAGAGGAAGAGGGATTCGCTTGGGCAGGCCAGGTGATGGGATTGGTTCATGATGTACCAACTGTTTGTGACCTGCTAAAAAGAATGGTGAAAGAAGCAGAACAAATTCGTCAAAAATGGGGATATTAGGTTAGAATAAAAGTGGGTGATTAAAATGGAATATCAATATCCAATCGATTATAATTGGACAACCAATGAAACTGTAGATGTAATTCATTTTTTTGAAATAATTGAAAAAACCTATGAAAAGGGAATTGACCGCGAAGCAATCATGTCTGCATACCGCCGTTTTAAGGAAATTGTTCCAAGCAAAGCAGAAGAAAAAAAACTTTGTAATGAATTTGAAGAAATCAGCGGGTATTCCTCTTACCATGTGGTCAAAAAAGCGAAAGAAACAGATTCAGGTAAAATTATAATGAGGTAAGAAAATGGCTCCCAGACTAGTTGGGAGCCATTTTCTTATGCCACTTCCTAGCTTAAAGACAAAGGAAATTAAAAAAGCCTTTTAAATGGAGAGCTTATATAATGGAACTAACTTTTGAAAAACCTCGTCTATTTTTTTGAGTAAAAGAGCAGAATCCATATTTATAGCTGTATCACGATTTATATGATATCCGCATAAAACCTCTGCCTTTTTAACGGTTTGAAGATCTTGAAAAAGGTCTAGAAGCTCCTCTTTTGACATTTGCGCATGTGGTGTGGCTGTTGGTTTCGTATGATCACCAGACCAAACAAATTCATCAGGAATTTGTGAGAAGATTTCATCAATATGGGATTCTAATTTCATTCCAATTCCTTTTTTATTTGGTGATTCATAGATGACAGCAAACCATATAAATAAATGTGTTCCCCATAAGCCAATTTGAAAATGTGGGAGCATTTTATACCCGCGGGGATTATTTGCGAATGCCACCCAAGTATCAATAGGCGGATTTTTTGTTCGACGGGCGTGTTTTGCAACATGTGCAAACATTTCATCATTTGTTAAAGTTGCTAATGTGGGAGCATAATACTGGCCAAGACTTTCAAGTTTAGGCCGTATTTCTTCTTTAAGGGCTGCCATTCTTGCATCCAAACCATCAATTGAAAATACATCAAAATCCACATTTGAAAAACCAGGGAAATCCATAAAATGCACTCCTTAACGTGATTCTGTCCATTATTGTAGCATAATGCTGTATATAGACCAATTTATAGGATTTTGTCGTGTTTGGGTAAAAACACATATTAGTTGCATCCTCTTAAGGTATCTCATACTATAGTAGTAAAAATATTTCGAAAAAGAGCTTCTTACCTTGAAAGGAGGCAAAACACATGAAACAGATGATGAATACAACCCGAAAAAAGGCTTGGGATAAGGAAAAAGCAGCAGTCTTAAGGTTGGAAATGGATTATGAATTAGCTACATTGTTTGATGCATTAATGGAAAATGACAAAGAAAAAATAATGGATTGTAAAGGAAAATTAGAAGGAATTCGCCAAGAATTAATGAAACTTAAAGCACTTTGAAGAAAAGAATTATTTTAGACCGAGGGGAAACTGTAGAAAAATGAAAAGAAAAAAGAATCATCTGGTTATTTAAACGAACTCTTTGTTTCATTCAAAAAGGGTTCGTTTATTATTTTTCTTAGAAGGAGACCATAAAAGTTGATGGTCTACTTTTTTTTATATAAGCTTGATTATATAGAATTTGTTATTGGAGGAAACAATGATGGGATGGGAAAGTATTGATACTCATGCAAAACAGTGGATTAAGGAAGCCGGGGAAAAAATTAGAGCTTCTTTCCATCAAACATTAAACATTCAAACAAAATCGAATGCAAATGATTTAGTTACAAATATTGATCAGGAGGTGGAACAATTCTTTATTTCTAAAATTAAAGAGGCGTTTCCTGACCATCGAATATTTGGAGAGGAAGGTTTTGGAGATAAAATAGAAGATTTAGCTGGAGTTGTATGGTTTCTTGATCCAATTGATGGAACGATGAATTTTATTCATCAGCAACGAAATTTTGCGATTTCGATTGGTATTTTTGAAGATGGAATTGGAAAAATTGGCCTTGTTTACGATGTGGTTCATGATGAATTGTACCATGCCATTAGTGGAAAAGGTGCTTTCATGAATGATGAACAAATCCCTTCTTTAAAAGAAACATCAGTAAATGAAGCAATCATTGCTTTAAATGCAACATGGGTTATGGAGAACAAACGAATTGATCACAAGCTTCTCATTCCACTTGCGAAAGATGCAAGAGGAACAAGATCATATGGTTCGGCAGCACTAGAATTGGTATATGTGGCGGCTGGTAGAATGGATGCATATATTTCTTTAAGGCTCTCCCCTTGGGATTATGCAGGTGGAGTTGTGATTGTTGAAGAATTAGGCGGATTCGCAACAAATTTAAAAGGGGAAAAGTTAGATTATTTAACGAAAGATTCCGTATTTGTTGCAAAACCCGGATTGCATGAAACCATACTTAAGGAATATTTGAAGGAAGGAAAATGGTAAAAGAAAAAGAAGCCTGCGTTTAGGCTTCTTTTATAATTCACCATTTTCTCGCATTTTCTTTTTTGTTTTGAAACCAAATCCCATTATTAGTATGCAGGCCACGATACAACCTATTACACCCATTATACTTTTTTCTGCAATGGAAACCCCAATGCCAGCTATACTTGCAGCAGAGAGTATGGAATAAACAAGAAAAATCCATTTAATTTCTTTCATCTTTGTACCCCTTTGCTCATTATATTTCCATTGTACAATAAAATGGTTTTCGGTTTCTACCTTATTTGTGTTATAATATTTTAGTTGTAGATGAGACAATATAAATACAATCTTCACCATGAATATAAATAGGAGTGAAATTTTTTGAAAATCAGAGAAGATATACGAAATATTGCTATTATTGCCCACGTTGACCATGGTAAAACTACATTGGTTGATCAATTGTTAAAACAGTCTGGTACATTTCGATCCAATGAACATGTAGAAGAACGTGCCATGGATTCGAATGATTTAGAAAGAGAACGCGGAATTACCATTCTGGCTAAGAATACGGCTATTCAATATAAAGATACACGTATTAATATATTAGATACGCCTGGACACGCTGACTTCGGTGGTGAAGTAGAGCGAATCATGAAAATGGTTGATGGTGTATTATTGGTTGTTGATGCATATGAAGGATGTATGCCGCAAACTCGCTTTGTATTAAAAAAGGCTTTGGAACAAAACTTAACACCTATTGTAGTGGTAAATAAAATTGACCGTGATTTTGCTCGTCCATTAGAAGTTATTGATGAAGTGCTTGATTTATTCATTGAACTCGGTGCAAATGAAGATCAATTAGAATTCCCAGTTGTTTATGCTTCTGCGATAAATGGAACTGCAAGCTTAGATCCTGAAAAACAGGATGAAAATATGCAGTCGTTATACGAGTCAATCGTTGACCATATTCCAGCCCCAATTGATAACCGTGAAGAACCTCTACAATTCCAGGTAGCCCTTCTTGATTATAATGATTATGTAGGAAGAATTGGAATTGGACGTGTGTTTCGCGGAACAATGAAAGTGGGACAACAGGTAGCTTTAATGAAATTAGATGGATCTGTTAAGCAATTCCGAGTTACAAAGATTTTCGGATTCTTTGGATTAAAACGCCAAGAAATTGAAGAAGCAGTCGCGGGAGATTTAATTGCAGTTTCTGGTATGGAAGAAATTAATGTTGGAGAAACAGTTTGTCCTATTGAACAACAAGAAGCATTACCAATTTTAAGAATTGATGAACCAACATTGCAAATGACCTTTTTAGTTAATAATAGTCCTTTCGCAGGAAGGGAAGGAAAATATTTAACTTCCAGAAAAATTGAAGAAAGATTACGTTCTCAATTGCATACAGATGTGAGTTTACGTGTTGATAATACAGATTCACCGGATGCTTGGATAGTTTCCGGACGTGGTGAGCTCCATTTATCCATCCTTATTGAAAATATGCGTCGTGAAGGCTATGAACTTCAAGTTTCCAAGCCTGAAGTCATTGTTAGAGAAATTGACGGTGTTCGTTCTGAACCGATAGAAAGAGTTCAAATTGATATTCCAGAGGAACATACAGGATCAATCATGGAGTCAATCGGTGCAAGAAAAGGCGAAATGCTTGATATGATTAATAATGGTTCTGGTCAGGTTCGATTGATTTTTAACGTACCTGCTAGGGGCTTAATTGGTTATACAACAGAATTTTTAACTTTAACACGCGGATA
>JAUZPL010000086.1 GCA_030705955.1 Bacillota bacterium
ACAAAATGGGAGATAGAAAGAAAAATAACCACCGATCACTTTTCGAGCTATCCACAGGGCAGTGGTACAGAAAAGCTGATGGTTTCAACCATGGGATACATGATGATAGGTGATGAACAAATTGATATCAGAGGGCTTTACAATATCACATCACACGCCCAGCTTGCAGCTATTGCCTTTTTAATTCGAAAAATAGCTATAAGTAATCAGGATCGCCTCATCATTCTTCATGAAAAGATCAAAAAAGCTCTTGAAGATATGGAGAGAGAAGGAGTGGATAGTGTATTTTCTTCCTTTTTCCCTGGTTTCGAAAGATGGCTTGAATTACCTAGAATTAATGAAGTATTATCTGTTATAAACCGAATGAAACATTTGAATTTTATTCAGTTTGAGCCCTCTGAACACCTCTAATTACGACATACATATTGATTATATTGATAATCAAATAGTTAAGTTAATTAGTGAAAGAAGTAGATACGTTGAACAAGCTGCAAAATTCAAAAAGGAAACTGAAGATGTTAAAGCACCAAAAAGAGTTGAAGCTGTAATTCAAAAAGTTAGAACAATCGCTGATGAAAATAACGTAAATCCTGATATTATTGAATAAGTATATAGAACAATGATTTCTTGTTTTATAAATCACGAATTAATCCAGCATTCAAAAATAGATAATAAACAAGAGTAAATTACAAGATGCAATACAATAAGTGGTCGGAAACGTATTATATCCTATATATTCAGCAATCGGGCACAATTCTGAAGCAAGAATTTTGCTCTTTTTTTGTAAAGGGTCATTCAATGGAAACAATCATGTTATGTCCAATTGTTATTAAATTATATTCGAACTTAATCCGATTACCATTGAATTTTGATTGTAAAAGAATCCTTTTTTAAAAATGGTTACCTCCAATTCAATTGGTTTTATTTATGTCGATATAAATACTATAGAAGTATTTTTCTAGTGGAATGAGGAAGAGTTATGTTTCTAAATTTTTTATTTAAGAATAAGCAGAACAAAGTTAGAAATGGTGAAATACAGATAAATAATGAACGAATTGCAGTTAGAAAAGGTGAACTCGGAGAATACAAAATCGACATACAAATATCTCAAATGCCAAAAGAGTACAGGTATATAAGTGATTTATTAATAAAAAATTCTAAATCATCAACGGGATACTCACAAATTGACCACGTTATTATTACTCCTTATGGATTATGTGTAATCGAAACGAAGAACTATCAGGGAATTATTTATGGAGGCAGAGATAGAAAGGTATGGTTAATTAATGGCAAGACTAAAATGATGAATCCATTAATGCAGAATCATGGTCATATTCAAGCTCTAAAGAACTTTATTGACGTGAAATACCACCAATTCTTTATTTCAATAGTTTCCTTTACAAAAAGATGTACTTTTAAAATTGAAGAAGAATTGCGACAGATAAATTCTAATCAATTGGTAATTTATGATGTGGAATTGACTCAGTTTATTAATAGAAAAATTGCTGTACTTAAATTACAATTCAACAAACCCGTTTTAATGAAAGATGATATTGAGATAATATACAATTCTCTCTTGAATTCTAATATTTTAGACAAATCAATTAGAAAGCAACACGTTGATAGCATCCAAGCAAAGAAGATCAATGACGATAAGACAGATAGTAAAAATGTATGTGTAATATGTCAGAAACCTGTGTCCGAAAAAGTTAAATCATATTGTTTATCTAACAAGAAATTCAAAGGGAAAATTTATTGTTTTGAACATCAAAAAACTTTGTAATGAAAAAGCGTTTCTGAGAGTTACTTTATGTAGTTTTTTGTACAATATAAGAATTTCCAGCAATCGGGCGCAATAATTGATCAAAAATGAATGTTTTAGCAGTCCATTTTTATGAAGGCATTTAAGTGAGTAGATCCCATCGTGAAAAATTCCGAAAAATTCTTTTGACATTATTCCATTTTTCGTTATAATATACATAATTTAACTAAAGATTTAAAAGCTATGATAAGAAAGAGTAACATAAGCAGAAGCAAACAGAAAGTTGCCGGATGATGAGAGGCACATGTAGAGTTTATGTGAATACGTCTTGGAGCTGTGTACTGAAATTCAGTAGGCTACACCGGGGTTGCGACCGTCATCACAGCAGGGGGTATCGCGAATTAGCCGTACCTTCAGAGGGTAGCTATGTGAGTAGCTATTAAATAAAGGTGGTATCACGTATATAGTGCGTCCTTTAGGTTTTTAACCTAAAGGACGCTTTTTATTTTACTTAAAAGGAGAGAATAGAAATGTTTTTAGTACCTGAAGAACAATTACCAATGATTTTAAAAGGAGTTCAAACCATTGTCGATGAAAAAGAATTAATAGCCAAATTACAGCACTCTTACGAAACAAATAAGCCACTCATTGTAAAATTAGGGTTAGATCCATCAGCACCTGATATTCATTTAGGACATGCTGTGGTGCTTCGCAAAATGAAACAGCTGCAAGATTTAGGACATCAAATTGTTATCATTATCGGAGATTTTACAGGGCGTATCGGTGATCCAACAGGCAAATCTAGAGGGCGAGTTTCTCTTTCAAATGAACAAGTAAAAGAAAATGCAAAAACGTACTATAAGCAAATTTTTAAAATATTAGATGAAACAAAAACCATTGTACGTTTTAATAGCGAATGGCTTTCAGAGTTAACGTTTGAAGAAGTGATTCAATTAGCAAGTTCTATTTCTGTTGCACGTATGTTAGAAAGAGATGATTTTCAGAAGCGTTACAAAAATGAAGTTCCGATTAGTTTACATGAATTCTTCTATCCGTTAATGCAAGGATATGATTCGGTTGAAATAAAAGCGGATATTGAGTTGGGTGGCACAGATCAGACGTTCAATATTTTAATGGGGCGTCAACTACAGAAGCATTTTGGACATGAAAAGCAAATTGCCCTGTTTATGCCATTACTAGAAGGGATTGATGGCGTTGAAAAAATGAGTAAGTCTCTAGGTAATTACATTGGTGTTAATGAAGCACCGGAAGTGATGTTTAAAAAAGTGATGGAAGTGCCAGACGCATTAATTATTAAATACTATGAACTCTCAACCGATGAACATCCAGATGCAATTGAGAAGATTCGAGAGCGTTTGAAACAAGGTGAAAATCCTCGAGATATTAAACTAGAGCTCGCAACAATTATAACGATACTATATCATGGAGAAGAAGAGGCGAAAAAAGCGAACAGGTTCTTTAAAACAGTATTTCAAAAAAGAAAAATTCCAGAAAATATTCCTATGCTGACATTAACAAGTGAACAAAAGACACTTGAACAAGTGATTCCGTTGTTAATTGAAAATGAATTTATCAAAAGTAAAAGCGAGTTTGTGCGTTTAATATTACAAAACGGTGTGTCACTTAATCAACTAAAACTTAAAAAAGATGAATTGATAAGAGAGATTTATTCAAAAGATGTTTTACAAATCGGAAAGAAACGATTTATACAATTTATAAGATAGGCGTGCTTATCTAGAATAATATTTAAGAAATGATGTTCAACAATCGGGCGCGATTGTGGAGCAACAACATTACGAAATAATCAACCTTTTTTATAAAAACTAATATCAATCCAAACTTAAACCCACGCATTTTGATCAAACTTTTTTCAAAATGGATTCCTTTAATTTTGTCGTAAAATGCAGGTTCATATGATATTTTTAATCAAACTTTTTTATAAAGCAACAAGCATGGTTGGCTAAAGTGGGCTTTTGTTTAAGGAGGAATTAAATATTATCGGTTAGACAAAATAGAATGTCTCCAAAATTGAGTCATTCCTTTAGATTATCTAGAATACAACTTATTTTCAATTGGCGAACTAAAAGGTTGCTTCATACTTAGGTAAATTAAAAAGGCGCATTCCAAATATGAAAACACCGATGAAGTGGTGCCAACTTAATAGAACTTTTTACACAGTTAAATAATCTTAAAGCGGAGACAAAATACATCCTTTGGAAAGGATCCGTTTCCAAAGTCATTATATTTACTATGCATTTGGACATTAATTTAAATCCTAAATATAATCAGCCTGTATGCTCAACAGTTGCCCATCAATATGACTTTTAAAAAATTCCTAGAAGGCCTTCAATTATTATTTCTTTTAAAACCACTTTTCTATCCTTTCTAACATATTCTTAACTTCCAGCCAATGAAGACTTTGCTTTTATTCTTTCCGCCAGATTAGCAATCGACTCAATATCTTGCTCGGTTAATAAATCTAAAAAATACTTGCGTATTGCCATGGAAACGACAGGGCGGGCATCATCCAATGCTGATTTTCCCGCCGAAGTAGTGATTACCTGGACTCCTCGTTCAGTTTCTATTGATTCCCTTAAAATAAGTCCACGTTTTTCCATCCGCGTTAAATGATGGGATAACCGACTCTTGGTCCAATCCAGCGAGTCTGCTAATTCTTGTTGGCGTAGCTTACCTTTTCCATAAAGATCCAATCGGTCTAATATACCAAAGTCACCCTCCGATAGCCCAGTTTTCTCGAACATGTCTTTTACTACGCGTCCAAAAATGTTCTTATAAGAGCTTTTCCACATATGCCATATTTGCATTTCTTCTTCACTTATCATTTTTTTATTCATAAATTGAGTATACCAGAGTTGACGTGTCAACTACAAGATGGTAAAGTGTATTTAGGTTGACATATCAACCAAAGTGAAATGCATAGCATAATAAAAAGAATTTATCTGTAACAACAAAAGTTGCATGCAGAAAGGAGAGTTTAACAATGCATAATAAACCAGTCGCCTTGGTTACTGGGGCTAATAAAGGGATTGGTCTTCAAATCTCAAAGGATCTTGCGGCACACGGATTCACTGTCCTTGTTGGATCACGAAATTTTGAAAAAGGGAAAAAAGCAGCAATTAGCGTTGGGGCAGATGCACGGGCCATCCAACTTGATGTTACCGATCAGCATTCTATCGACGCAGCAGCAGAATGTATTCGTATTGAGTTAGGTCGTCTCGACGTACTTATCAACAATGCGGGTATATCGCATGCGGGTGAACCTGGAAGGAGGCTTGAAGAGGTAGGTAAATCAGGCAAACCAAGTGTTGCATCTATCGAAGAGGTACGCACGGTGTTTGAGACAAATGTATTTGGTGTAATTGCGGTCACACAAGCGATGCTACCGCTTCTTCGTAAAGCACCTGCTGCACGCATCGTCAACGTATCTAGTGGTTCAGGATCGCTTACACTCAACGCTGACCCAAACAATTCGCATCGTGAAATGTTTGGTGCAGTTTATAGCCCTTCAAAGACGGCCCTTAACGCCATTACGCTTGCTTTTGCTATTGAACTTGAATCAACAGGTATTAAGGTCAATGCGGTTTGCCCGGGCTTTACTGCAACTGATCTCAACAATTTTGAAGGGACAGGAACCGTTCAACAGGCAGCTCGCCATCCGGTAAGACTTGCTCTTCTTGACGAGAGCGGTCCTACAGGCACGTTTTCAAATGAGAGACGTCAACTTCCGTGGTGATGATGGGAGTCTCTCGCTGATATAAAAAAGAGAATTATTAATTTTTTGATAGATTACAGAAGGAGTGAGTTATACAAATGGAATATAAAAAACTTGGAAAGTCTGGTTTGGATGTTTCAGTACTATGTCTTGGAAGCATGAGCTTCGGAATACCTGAACGTGGAAATACGCCATGGTCACTAAATGAAGAAAAAAGCAGACCAATAATAAAAAAAGCCCTTGAACTAGGCATAAATTTTTTCAGTACCGCTAATATGTACTCTGACGGCACAAGTGAAGAAATTCTTGGACGAGCATTAAAGGACTTCGCTCGTCGTGACGAAGTTGTCATTGCTACTAAAGTATTCGTTCCGATGCGTAAAGGTCCAAATGCAATGGGGCTCTCCCGCAAAGCGATAATGACGGAAGTTGATAATAGTCTTAGACGCTTGGGTACAGACTACATTGATTTGTATCAAATCCATCGATGGGATCCTAACACTCCGATTGAAGAGACAATGGAGGCACTGCATGATCTAATTAAGTCAGGCAAGGTAAGGTATATCGGAGCATCCTCTATGTCAGCTTGGCAGTTCGCAAAAGCTCAACATGTGGCAGAACGCAACGGTTGGACTCGTTTCATTTCCATGGAAAATAGACTTAACTTGCTTTATCGAGAGGAAGAAAGAGAAATGCTACCTTTTTGTAAAGATGATGGAGTTGGCGTTACGCCATATTTACCTTTTGCTGCAGGTCGATTAACCCGAGATTGGAATGAGCAGACCTCTCGATCAGAAAATGACCAAGTAGCAAAGGCCCTGTTTATCAAGACAGAAGATGCCGATCGCAAAGTGGCGGAAAGAGTGGCAGAAGTTGCTGCGAATCGTGGTATTCCACGCGCACAGGTCGCACTTGCATGGTTGTTACAAAAGGAAGGGGTCACAGCACCGATTATTGGGGCGACCAAGATAAGCCATCTCGAAGAGGCAGTGTTGGCGTTATCAGTTAAATTGACATCAGAAGAGATTAAGAGTTTAGAAGAACTTTATGTACCACATCCATTGGTATAAACACACAACTGCGCTTAGGGCGAACACTTCAAAGGGGTTCGCTCTTTTTTATATTTTCTTTCATAATTGCTAAGGGTAAACGTTAGCACTCCTGTAATAAAAGAACAATAAAAAGGACTAATTTGTGAAGGAATACACTTAAACAAACGGGGGCGTTTCTTTAATAAGGAGACGTCCCTATTCATTTAAGAAAGAGAAATTTTTAGACAAGTCAAGTCCTGCAAAATGACTAAATGTTGTGTAAAAAGAGGCTATCTAGATCATCAACGAATAGGTAGAGGATGCAGTACATTTACTGCATCCTCTTTCAATCGTTTTTTCTATGGTCATGCTTCGCCTTCAAGCGCTTAATATCCTCTATAGGCGGATACCCAAACATTCGAGAATATTCCCTGCTGAATTGAGATGGGCTTTCATAACCAACCTTGAAGGCAACATCAGCAGCATCAGTTGACTCAGATAATAACAAATGGCGTGCTTCCTGCAGTCTCATTTGTTTTTGGTACTGAATAGGGCTCATAGAGGTTACCTCTTTAAAGTACCTATGAATTGAAGCAACACTCATAGCCGCTATTTCCGCAAGTTCCTCAATCCTTAAAGATTTGTCATAGTTAACCTTGATATGTTCGATCACGTCTCTGATTCGATTTGTAGAGCTTCCTTCTATAGCAATTTGTTCTAGCGTAGTCCCATGCTGTCCTTGAAGGACCCTATATAGAATTTCCTTCGTAAATAAGGGGGCAAGTACCGGGATATCTTTTGGATTATCTAACAAATTAGCTAATCTTAATACCGCATCCAAAAGAGATAGCTCTATCGGACTGAGAAACATGGCTCGCTTAGAGTTTTCTTTCTTTCCAACTGGAATTTCTGAATCACTTAATATCTCTAAGATCTGACTTGGTGAAATCTGAAGAGTTAGAGCCAAATACGGTTCCTCAGAAGAGGCTGTCATAACCTGCGATTTTACTGGCATGTCAACGGATGAAACTAGATAATTGGTAGGACCACATTTAAAATGCTCCTGTCCAAGCAATACCTCCTTTGCCCCTTGAGCAATAATGCATAAGGAAGGATTGTAAACACCGTGTTTTAGATCGGTAACATTTGAGCGGCGAATAAAATATAAAGATGGAATAGCTGTCGAGTGAACACCATCCTGTTTTGAATAACGCTCTATCAGTTTGGCAAGGTCATCCTTCAGTTGGTATATTCGATCAGACATAAGATCCTCCTTGTTTTCATCCTTGATAGTTCCATTATAATACATTTGCTTCTGTTGAATAGGTTTGTGAGATTATTAGGCAATCATTTGAGACAAATGGGATATCAGTTCCTTTTTCAATTGTTGCATAATTAAATAGAACACAACAAACTACACTTGAAACTAAAGTCTGTACTCAGGAGGAGTGTATATGCAAAGAGTTATTTTAAACAATGGTGTTGAAATGCCGATACTCAGTTTTGGTGTTTTTCAAATACAAGATGAAAAAGAATGTAAACAAGCTGTTTATGACGCTATTATGGCAGGTTATCGTCTAATTGATACCGCTGCCTCGTATCTAAATGAAGAATCGGTCGGCAGAGCTATTAGGCGAAATGAGATAATTAGGAGGGAATTTCATGTCCAATTATGAATTGATTAAAACACCGTTTGGCGCGACGTCAACCGCCATGGAAGTCATATCTGGAATTGATCTTCAAGGTCGAACAGCTCTTGTGACAGGCGCATCCTCCGGCATTGGCATTGAGACGGCGCGCGCCCTGGCACATGCTGGTGCGAACGTAACGATTACGATGCGCAATGTTGAGGCGGGCCAGCGGGTCGCGAAAGACATCATTGAGACGACCGGGAATCGAAATGTGCATGTGGAAAAATTAGATTTGATTGACCAATCATCGATAAAGTCCTTCGTTTCTTCTTGGACGGGTCCGTTACACATTCTCGTCAACAACGCAGGCGTAATGGCAACACCAGAATCTCGAACGCAGGAGGGGTGGGAGTTACAGTTCGCGACCAACCATTTTGGGCACTTTGCATTGGCGCACGGACTCCATGGTGCGCTCGCATCTGCTGATGGTGCCCGCATCGTATCGGTGAGTTCGGCAGGTCACCTCCGATCACCAGTTGTATTTGATGACATCCACTTTCTCCATCGCCCCTACGATGCACTTCTTGCATACGGTCAGTCCAAGACAGCCACAATTCTGTTTACCGTTGAAGCCGCAAAGCGCTGGGCAGAGGACGGAATCTTGGCTAATGCTGTAATGCCTGGGGCTATTAGGACTGCTGGCGTCGAAAATTTGGCACTGAGTGCTGAACGGATTACAAAGCTCGAATCTTCAAGGACTCCAGGAAACGAGATCGTTTGGAAATCTCCGCAACAGGGAGCAGCTACCTCAGTTTTGGTCGCCACTCACCCCTCCCTTAACGGCATAAGGGGGCGTTATTTCGAGGATTGTAACGAGGCAGGCCCAGCTGTTCCTGGAATTATGAGTGGCATCGCATCCTACGCGTTAGATCCAGTTGCAGCAACGCGGTTGTGGGATCTGTCAATGAGTGAACTCAAGTTATCTTGATGCGTCGGTATATTAGAAAGGACAGGAGGCCCATGCGAGGGCCTCAGTTACTGTATTCTTATCCAATCAACGCCACAACTTTATCCGCACATTAAGCGAATTTACAATCATAGGAGAATAGATCAATTCTTTTTTCAAAATGGATTCTTTTAATTTATCTTAAAGAGCCGGTTTGTGAGATATTTTTGATAAGCTTTATTCAAAGCAATAATTGAATGGGCTCTCTAGATTAAAAATGGACCTCAGTAAAATTGAGGTCCTTTCGTTCTTATTTTTTCGTTTTAATTTTGCCTGTCCAGCCTTTAAATCCACCCTTAAGCTGTGTTAACTCCTTGTAGCCTCTTCTATATAAGAATTGGGCAGCACGACCACTGCGCATGCCACTTTGACAATAGAGATAGACAGGTAAATCCTGACGAATTTCCTTCATGCGGATTTTCATCTGAGATAATGGAATGTTTCGTGATCCAAGTATATGTCCTGCTTCAAATTCGTTAGGCTCGCGAACATCAATTAGTTGTGCCTTCCTGTAACCAGCTCGAAAATCTTCTTCACTTAGCGTTTTTACAATTTTTCGTTGGTAGAGCCAAGTGAAAAGTGAATAGATGGCAAAAACAACAACCATGATGATTAAAGTGTAAAGTGAACTCAATTTTTTCTTTCTCCTTTCAAGCTTTCCTACAATATTTTTATTATATAAGCCAATTGTAATAAGAGTAAAGGTCCACGACAAAAATTCTTTTTAAATGCCCCTTATTATTTTACCAAAAAACATCTTCCTTTGTTTTTTAAAAGTAATTTTGCTAGACTAAATGTAAATTTAATCATATAAACAAATTAAAAATGAGGTTTTGACATGAAGAAAGAAATATGGCGTTTTATTGATTCTGGAAATGGTTCCCCTTCCTTCAATATGGCTTTAGATGAAGCGTTGCTTGATTGGCACAGTGAGGGTAAAATTCCGCCTATTATTCGTTTCTATGGATGGAACCCGGCCACTCTATCAATTGGATATTTTCAAAAGGTTGAAAAAGAAATTAATTTAGAAGCAGTAAAAAAACACGGGTTGGGTTTTGTAAGAAGGCCAACTGGAGGACGTGGAGTTCTTCACGATCAGGAATTAACTTATAGTGTTATTGTCTCAGAGAACCATCCGGAAATGCCGACATCTGTAACAGAAGCATACCGGGTTATTTCAGAAGGAATTTTAAAAGGGTTCCATCACCTCGGACTAGAAGCCTATTTTGCAGTTCCGAAAACAAATGAGGAACGAGATGCATTAAAAAATCCACGTTCTGCAGTTTGCTTTGATGCGCCAAGCTGGTATGAACTTGTTGTTGAAGGACGAAAGGTTGCCGGAAGTGCCCAGACAAGACAGAAGGGGGTTATCTTACAGCATGGATCTATCCTTTTAGATATAGATGAGGACAAGTTATTTAGTCTCTTTAAATATCCTAATGAAAGAATAAAAGAACGAATGAAAAGTGCTTTTAAAAATAAGGCAGTCGCAATAAATGAAATAAGCACTAGAAGAATTTCCGTTAGGGAAGCAAAAGAAGCATTTTATAAAGGGTTTAAGGATGGTCTAAATATAGAATTGGAACCATATGAGTTGTCAAATGAAGAATTAGCTTATGTTTGGGATATTGCAGAAAAACGATATGAAAGTGATGAGTGGAATTTCAAGAGATAAAGGTGGCATGTGCCATCTTTTTGTTTGTTTTGGCAAGCACTATTACTAGTTTCTAGTTAAGGTTTCTTTTTAACTAGAAGCCAATAGTCCTTTGCTCCTATAATCCGTAAAGTGCAACCTGTGAAATTCGTTGAAATTTATCATTTTTTGCGGAAAATCGGATTAAATCATTTAATATCTTCCAAATTTAAGTTATTTGTTATTTGACAAATTTTTTATTTTTTACATCAGCCACAACATATAGTAGTGTCGAAAATATTTAGAGCACTATATATTGATTTTTTAATTTACCGGTGGTAACGTAAGATTATTCAAGAAAATACTACATGCTAGAAATGAAAGTAAAAGATTAGAAGGAGCTGTTCCTATGGCTGTTGCTTTTAGACAAAAACTTAATATTGATTTTGCGAGATTAAATGAGGATATTCGCTTGTTCCCCCAGGTTCACCCTATCACTCCTGATATGAAAATTACTCATAAGGGTGTATCTCGTTTGGTGATGCTCGACCGCTACACATTTAAGGACACAGAAAAAATTACCCTTACCAATGGTGACTTCGTAGTTTTGACCATAAAAGAGGATCCTAAATTCCCTGCACGCGGACTTGGCTATATTACGGAAATTGATTGGGAGAATAAAAAGGCTAAGGTTTTAGTAGATGAGGAATTTAGGGGAGTACTGGATGATCCTGAAGAATCAAGTACAGGTGTCATTTCCCGGTCCTTAGATGTGATTGAGAAACCTTTAGAGCTTTTTTATGAACAAATAGCTAAACGTAATGCAAAGGGTCTTGCTTCTGTCGAAGAAACAGAGGAAAAACGACAAGAATGGTTTGAAAAGTTCTACCAAGAACTTGTGAATTTGAATTTCATTCCAGCTGGTCGTGTACTTTATGGAGCTGGTGCAGAGACGGATGTAACATACTTTAACTGTTATGTGATGCCATTTGTAGCGGATTCACGTGAGGGTATTTCAGATCATCGTAAGCAAGTAATGGAGATTATGAGCCGTGGTGGCGGGGTAGGAACGAACGGTTCTACATTGCGTCCACGTAACACTCTTGCAAAAGGTGTAAACGGTAAATCATCTGGATCTGTTTCATGGTTAGATGACATTGCGAAATTGACTCATTTGGTTGAGCAAGGCGGGTCCCGAAGAGGCGCACAAATGATCATGCTAACTGATTGGCATCCAGACATTATTGAATTCATTATTTCAAAAATGCAAAACCCTAGAATTTTACGATTCTTGATTGAAAATACAAAGGATGAAACAATTAAAAAACTCGCAAAAGATAAGTTGAAATTCAATCCACTAACAGAACAAGAAAAAGCGATGTACCAAGGAATTATTAATTATAAACAAATTCCAGGTCTTGGTGGATTTAATGAAAAAATTATTGCAGATGCCGAAGAAAAGCTTGAAATTGGCGGTACCTTTAGCGTCCATAATTCAGAGTTCCTTACTGGTGCAAACATTTCAGTTTGTTTAACAAAAGAGTTTATGGAAGCTGTCGAAAATGATACAGAGTACGAACTTCGCTTCCCAGATGTTGAAAGCTATGACCAAGAAGGAATGCGAATTTACAATGAAGAATGGCATAAAGTTGGAGACGTTCGCGAGTGGGAAAAGTTAGGTCACAAGGTTCGTGTATATAAAAAAATCCAAGCAAAAGAGCTTTGGAACTTAATCAATATTTGTGCAACGTACTCTGCAGAGCCAGGAATTTTCTTTATCGATAATGCGAATGAAATGACAAATGCAAAGGCATATGGACAAAGCGTGGTTGCAACAAACCCGTGTGGTGAAGTGGCTTAGTTTGCCTCACGTTAAAAATTGCGGAATAAAGCGGGAAGGCTGAGATGCTAATCCGAACCGAAGGCTATAGGAACTATAGTCAGGGGCAACGCATAGAGGGTGAAAAGATATAATCCCTCCACGAGGCCGCAACACTGGAAACAGTGAAAAGATATGCTGAACTTACACGAAAAATCGAAGTGTAAGAATCAAAGGATAAAAAGCCTTTGAGATAACAAAAAATTTGGAACAACCACTTGCACCTTTTTCAGTCTGCAACCTTGCTGCTGTGAATCTAGCAGAAATGGCTGATAAGGAAACAAAGACAGTAGATTTTGAAAAGTTAAAGCAGACAGTAGCTGTTGGAGTACGGATGCAGGATAATGTTATCAATGCAACCCCGTATTTCCTAGAACAAAATAAAAAGCAGGCTCTTGGCGAACGACGAGTGGGTCTAGGTGTAATGGGCCTTCATGATTTACTAATCTATTGTGAAACAGAATACGGTTCTGAAGAAGGGAACAAGCTTGTTGATAAAGTATTTGAAACGATTGCCACAACAGCTTATAAAACTTCTATAGAATTAGGAAAAGAAAAGGGAAGCTTCCCATTCTTGACTGGAAAGACACCTGAAGAAACAAACCGACTAAGACAAGCCTTTATCAATACAGGATTCATGAAAAAAATGCCTGAAGAAATTCGCAGTTCAATTTTAGTGAATGGTATCAGAAATTCACACTTATTAACGGTCGCTCCTACAGGAAGCACTGGAACAATGGTAGGAGTTTCAACTGGACTCGAGCCTTACTTCTCATTCTCTTATTTCCGAAGCGGCCGTCTCGGTAAATTTATTGAGGTGAAGGCTGAGATTGTCCAAGAGTATTTAGATCGACACCCAGAGGCAGATTCTAATAATCTTCCTAAATGGTTTGTAACTGCAATGGAATTAGCACCTGAAGCACATGCGGATGTACAATGTGTTATTCAACGTTGGATTGACAGCTCTATTAGTAAAACGGTTAACTCACCTAAGGGATATAGTGTTGAGCAGGTGGAAAAGGTATATGAGCGTCTATATCACGGTGGAGCTAAAGGCGGTACTGTTTATGTGGATGGTTCACGTGATTCACAGGTATTAACCCTTAAGGCTGAGGAAAATACAGCAGAAGAGGCACATGTAATAAAGAAAAAGCCAAAGCAACACGTAGTTTTATTAGACACAATTACTGACCTTCGTTCAACAGATGTGACCATCGGCTCAGAAGTGGGAGATACATGCCCAGTCTGCCGAAAAGGAAATGTTGAGGACATTGGCGGCTGTAATACATGTACAAACTGTGGTGCACAATTAAAATGTGGTTTGTAAGACTATAAAAAGGGCGGGAGATGTTTAAAGTGGCACCCATGTCAAGGACACTATAAAAAAAGAGATTAAGCAGCTAAAAGATGATTCCTATATTGATTGAGGGCACTGAAAAAGTCCTCATGTAAACGTTCTTTGAAACTCGTCTGTTGATTTGCGCTCCAGGCGCTTCGCTTTCCGGGGGGCGTTA
>JAUZPL010000087.1 GCA_030705955.1 Bacillota bacterium
GCTTGGACAGGGCCTGCCCGTTTGCAATTATTTGAACATGTCCTTGCACCAATGGCAGACCTTCCGGTTCGTGAAATCGTCCATGCCTCTCACATTCTTACTGATCTTATACTTGCAGCACCAAGCGTCGTTTATGATTATTTGGCAGAAGGAAAGGCAGCAGTTGGAGTTAAAAGATAAAATTCACAAACATTTGACCTATTCCAAATGCGGATAGGTCTATTTTTAAATTTAAAAACAGAAATTTATCCAATGAAGGCTGTGTTACCGAAATAACACTCTTCATCCTAAAGAGGATGTAAATGGGGCTGATGCTACAAAGGCATTGTAAGTGATTTGAAGCGAAACGTCCTGTATTTAAAAATCCATCCTCGCTATGTTTTTGATTTCATCACTATGGCATATAAATAGACGGCGTTCCAATATTCCTCATATTAAACAAAATAATGTGATGAAACCATCACATTATCCACTTACATAACTTTTAAATTGATTCCATAAGAATGTGCAAACCGATACTGGTATTCACCATCCATTACGATAAACCCTCTACCTTCCTCATTCACTTCATTAAATCCTACTACAAGTAACGGAGTTTCTAATAATACAAATCCATCTAACCTCTTCTGAACATCTTCATTGACAATAATCCAATCAAAAAATTTAATATTTTCTACTAATTTTTCCAACTATAATCCCCCCGTTGTCTTAACCAATAATTTCTTCTCCTGTAATCACCTAAAAAATGTTATACAGTTCCAGCAAACACATAAAAATAAGATTAATAACTTGATTACACTGTAATTATAAACCGTTAATCTTGAATGGGAATTAGTTTGTTCACCAATTCACATATAGTTCGAAAAGATTTGAACAATTATTGAAGCATTTTCTATTCATAAAGTTTGTGAAATTTTGTTCTTAAAATAAAAGGAGGTTAGTTCTACAAGCTATAATCGATTTTAGGGCTAAACACATATTTCGGTATTCCTTTAAAGGGCGCCATACTTGAGGATTGGTGTCCATTTTGCAATTTTAGGGCAGATGGTTTAAGAAGGATATTTTCTATTTTTTGCGAATTAGAATTACAAACAAACTTATCAAGAATGTAGGATATTGCAAAATAACAAGAACGAGGAGGTATGAAAATGAAAATCCAAAGAATAGATCATGTAGGTGTAATCGTAAATGATCTCTCTGCTGCTAAAGAGTTTTTTCTTGATTTTGGGCTTGAAGTGCTAGGGGAAGGAGAAGTGGAAGGGGAGTGGGTAGAACGCATACTTGGTCTTAATGAGGTTAGAGAGACGATTGTAATGTTAGGAATGCCGGACGGTCAGGCAACTTTGGAACTGGTCAAATTCCATTCGCCGTTAGATGAAAAAGGTATTCAGCATTCTTTTTCAAATACCTTGGGTATCCAGCATATTGCATTTGCTGTTGAAGATATTGAATCTATTGTTGCCAAATTGAAAAAGAAAGGCACGAAACTTTTTGGTGAGATCCAAAACTATGAAAATACTTATAAGTTATGCTATGTTCGTGGACCAGAAGGGATTATTTTAGAGTTGGCGGAGAAAATCAGATAAATATTGAATGGGACTTTGAATTGATTTCGATCTCCAACTTGGTATTCTTACTTGTTCTGACAGTAAAAACAACTTTGGTGCATTGAACAGAGATTATATTGTCGGTCCCTATTTAAAAAACATTTTAGATATAAGCAAGCGGGCGGAGAACCGGTGAACGGTTGCGACGCTTACAAGAAGGTCACAACCAGGCTGAATCTTTGTTTTTGAAGCAAGTATGGTGGCCCTTATTTCACCATTTTCGCTATCTTCATCCAGAATATGAAGTTAATGATTTCAAGGGTGGTAAAAGGTATTTGGATTTTGCTTATAGTCGCCCCGCCATCCGGATCTTCCTTGAGGTCGACGGATATGGCCCTCACCTAAAGAACATAAGCAGATGGCAATTTTCAAACAACCTGGTACGTCAAAAAAAGTTGGTGATTGACGGATGGCCCGTGATCCGCTTTTCTTATGACCAAGTTATAGAGAAGCCTCGTCGATGCCAACAGATTGTTCAGCAAGTGATTGCAGATGGCTGGGTGATGAACTGGACCAGACCTCTCTGTCCCTTGTCGAAAAGGAAGTGCTTTGGCTAGTGATTCGAAAGGGAGAAGCCATATCCCCTATAGAAGTTGAGATGTATTTGAAGCTAAGTAATAAGACGGTAAAAAAATACTTTCTCAACTAGTCGATAAAAAGATGCTGATTCCGGCTTCTGGGATCAAAAGAGTCCGCTCTTATCGGTTGGGGGCTCAGGTTAAGCATCCGATTTGATAAATAGACGGAGAAATTTCGCTTAATTAGTAAATAGCATAAAAAATCGCTTAAATAGACGGAGAAATTCCATCTATTAACTCAAAAAGCGTGAAAAATGGTGGGTTTTGCTTTGCATAATCGGAAAAACTCCCCTTATTTCCCCTGAAGCGAGCTCCATTCTACATTTAACCGGAAAAACTCCGCTTATTTACTTTCTCTAGTTTCTCAATTAAGGACAAGACATCTTATTTAAAAGGAAGTGAGATAAAAACCATATAGCGAGACGAGCTTTTTACAAAAAGGGTGCTTTGATTTAGCATTCTTTTTGTTATTTAAAAAAAATCCAAGAGAACCTCATTTAGGTAAGTTACAGTGAACCGTATCATAATTAGAAAACCCTATTGAGTCTCTAAAGGAAAGAAAATGACCGTTAAACATCTATATTGATTAATTTTAGAATATCTTGGTCACTGCTAATCTAGATTTCACTAAACCAAAAAATAAAAACTCCATGTTATTCCGTTAAAGGGCACAATTATCGAAAGATGATCGCGCTTTTTATGTTTAAGGCCACATTATTTGAATAAAACATTTAAAGAAAATCGGTAATAGCGATAGAATTTTGTGAGTTTTTACCTAAAAGCGATTCAGGTTAATTCAATAAAGGTTCAAATTTTAAATTGGTAAAAACAGGTATTATAAAAGAAGAAAGGGGGGAGTTTCCTATGTTCCCAGTTTTAGAAACTAAACGGTTGGTTTTAAGATAATTAACAGAATTTGATACTAAGATCATTTTTTCTATATTATCTAATCCCCAAGTTACACGTTATTATGGAAAAAAACTTTTGAAAGTTTGGATGAGGCAAAGGAATTCATTCATTATTTTAAACAGAAATTCTATAGAAAAGAGGATTTCGGTGGGGAATTGAAATTAAAGAAACCAAGCAACTCATCGGAACAATTGGTTTAGATGCATGTGTGTCTAAGGAGTTATATTTATCAATATAGTGTATCAAATGATGTAAATGTTTACTCAATTTTACACGAAAGTTAGAACCCAGTTTAAGACACACCAGCTAATTGAAACAACTGGTTTTCCATGTACAGTTTTATCTTTTATTATATTTTTTACCTTGAGGGCAGCGAAAGGAATGATTCCTTGTATGAAATCAAAATTCAAAATAGAAGTAGTGCTGTCTGCATTTTTTACATTTGCAATTGTTATTATTGCCCCAATGATATTTGTACACATTTCAAATGAATCAGTGAAAATGATTATACGACCTTTGGTTTATGTTTTACTTTTGGGAATACCGTTTATCCTGTGTAACCTCATGAAAAATCCTATTGGCACATTAGGATTTAAGAAGGAGGAATTAGCAAAACAGGTATTCATGGGTGTAGGAATTTTCGTTATACTTGATTTAGTTTTTACTATTGCTGTTTTAGGATTAGGAGACAATAAAGGCATACTATTGCCTGCAAAAGTGAATAGAATTGGAATAATTATATATTCTGTAGTTTTTGATATGATATGTGCAGGTATGGGAGAGGAAATGCTGTTTCGCGGTTATTTCATGGAACGGTTTCGAACTTTGACTAACTCTGATATATGGGCTGTAGTCATACCTGCTCTTATGTTTGGTATTTGGCATTTTCCAAATGGTCAAGACTTCTTACAAGTGATTATTACTGCATTAATCGGAGTAGTATTTGGATTAGCACGGCTAAAAATTAAAAACGCTTCAACATTATCGGTGGGCATTTCTCATGGCCTTCATGATGTGTATATATTGATATTAAGTTGTGCTTTGGTATAGATTTTGAATTCTACCAGTTTATAGAAAAACAAGGAAATCGCCATCTCTTTAAAAATTAAAATTATGAAATAATCAACCTTTTTTATAAAATCGAAGCTTAGTAGGCGAAATGAAAACACAGGGCGGACATTCTCATAACAAAACAGAAGTTCCATTTCTATGTTTCTTATTTGGTTACTATTCAACTCGTACTTGATCACTTTTTGTATCAATTTCGAATTTACTGCCGTTTATATAAATATTCATTGTTGCTTTTCCGCCCGGTTTATTTAGTTTTAAAATTCTTTTAACCACATAATTTTTCTTAGAAACAGCATTTCCATTTTTATAAAATACGATCTTGTCATTAATATTTAATTCCCCAATAAAATCTGTCACTTCCAGTTTTATTTCGTGATGATCTATAAGCTTAATGGACTGGATAGCGGCCATGAATTTCCGATTATCTTTAACAAGTTTGTTCGTTTCTTGATCCATCGTATTAAACAAGGTGTCATTGTTTTCGCCTTTCGGAATTAACTTGTTTTTTTCCAAAATCATCAATTGAGAGACAGCCTCCTGGTTCCCTTGAAGAGCCGCTTTTCTAAACCAAATGGCAGCCTTTTCATAATTTTCTTCATCAGCAAATGACTTTGCAAACAGATACTGGTCTTCACTCGGTCCCTCTTTCAGTGCTTGCTCTAAAAAGTCTTCCAAATGTTTTAATAAATCAATAGGAATCAATCTTTGAACAAAAATATTAATTAATTGCAATAGGGAATTAGCTTTTCCTTGAAGATAAGCCTTCTGAAACCAGCTTATTGCATGAATCACATTCCTTCCTTTGTCCATTTCACCATTGATAAAAATCTCGCCCAGCCTATGTTGAGCAGTCGAATCCCCTCGAATGGCTAGTATTGCTATTGTATTGAATTCCTTGTCCTCCATACCGCTAAATACATATGGTTGATTTTCAAAGAATATCTTGGTGTTATTTAAATGGACTTTGTTTTCCACCACTTTAAATTGAGAAAAAACAGGGTGATCCTCGCCATAAATATATAGTTTTCTGGCATTGACTTTATCTATTTTAAGGAAAGCATCCTGATCAAGTTCAGCAGCCCCTTCAAACCATTTATGCATTTCTAAAAATCCTGGGAAAAGTTCTAGCTCACTATTATACAATTCCTTCCGCAGTTTCACGTCCCCGATATTTAGCATAGGAATTTGAGTCATTCGGTTGCTAAATTCTTCATCCGATTCAAAAAAAAGCTTTTTGAGATAGATTGCATGGCAGGAAATGTAATCATCACTTATTTTTAAGGAAAATGTTTTCGTGTCCGCCATAACGGAACCTTCAAAAACAGTTAAAGAGACCAGTAGAGGATATTTTATAAGATTTCCGTTTAGGAATAGATTTTCTACATCCTTCAAAGAAACATAAAATACATTTGGTCTTTCCAATACAAAAGGCAGGCTTTGTTCTAGAGAACAACTGAAAAGCAAATTCTCATTTGATATATTTTTGGGAGAAAAATTCAACAATGAAAGTCCCACTTCTAAGGGAGGCATTTGTTTTACCCGCCATATATATTCTTCATCTGTTTCAGATACATCTTTTTCAAGCTTATTGAAAACATCGTTAGAAGAAGTGTAATTGTTTTTATTCGTAGTACTCACCTCACCGTAAGGCCTTTTCTACTTAAAAAAATATCGTGTTTGCGATAAACCTCTAGGTGCAACAGGCACCTTAAATTTGCTCCCCCTTGCTAAGCTTATTTGTCTGCCAAATACATGCAATGATGGTTGCTACAAGGATTGACATACTGAAAAATGTAAATCCTTTTGATACGAAATAAATGATTCCTTGTCCTGTCCATAGTGCTATTGTTAGGGAGCCAAAGATTGCGTATATGTTAAATCTCTTTATAAAATAGTAATATTTACCGATTCCCCATGTTAGTAAACTAGCAATGATACAAAAAATATCTGCCAAATGTAACACCTGCATTTCATTAGTCCGTCCCATAATATATATTCTTTTCTGGCCAAAAAAATCTAATTTTCGTAAGAATTACTTCCTTTTTAAAATGCACCTCTATTTACAAATATGTATGAATTTTTATTTTGTACATACATTTTAACTTCAAGACAAACAGTGGAAATTTTATAAAAGTGAAGTAGAAGCTGTCACCTATCTTGATAAAGAGGACAACACAAATCAAGGATCTGCCTCCACAGAGGAAAACCTAACTGCTGAAGATTTAATTCAAAAATCCTGTGTAAGCTACCATGGACAAAACCTTGAGGGTGTGGTCGGTCCATCATTGAATGACATTCAATCCAAACTCTCTCAAAGTGATATCGAAAACATAATCGTTAACGGTAGGGGAAACATGCCAGCAGGTTTGGTTTCAAAAAAGGAAGCCCAAACCATTGCGGAATGGCTATCTTCCAGAACTGGATCTGAAACTAGCACAAACTCGGATACAAATACAACTTCAGATCAGAGCAGTGAAGCTCCACAGCAGACAGATGAGGATATTTTCCAAACATACATGAAAGAAAATGGAACTACCCTAAAAGCAAAAGATGTCCAATATGATGATGTTTATGAAGATGGTCAAGGGAATGTAGCTCTTGCAAAACAAGCTAATTTTTAAAAGTTTTCAGCTCATTGGACATTACTTCTTCTAAACTTTAACAGCAACTATATAATCAAAAAAATTGTAAGGTACCAGTTCCTAATTACTTCCTTGTGAATAATATATACCCATAAGGGTATAAAGGAGTGAAGAGGAATGAATCAAATTACGGTTTATACAACAAATTCTTGTCCTTATTGTGTGATGATGAAAAATTTCTTAAGGAATCAAGGGCTTCCTTTTAATGAAGTGAATGTTCAGCAAGACCCAGTTGCCGCTAACAGACTAGTGGCAATGACTGGACAATTAGGAGTTCCACAAACCGAAATTAATGGTCAGTGGATTTATGGTTTTGACCCAAAGAAAGTCTTGGGCTTAGTTCAATAGAGAGCGCGGAAAATTTGCTCTCTTTTTTTTTGCAATTTGTACATAGTTGAGACAAGTTCCACCAATGATGGTTGCCAATATTGTACAAAGATTAAAACAGCTTCTATAAAAACAACCTTTTTTGTTTCCTCTATTTAAAATGCCATTTCGTTTTATTGTAATCAAAGGCACCCCCCCTATTAATTTATCCTAGTTCCCCTCAATATTGACTTAAATCATTTTTAAAAGGAGAAAAAAGAATAGAATAAATTACAGAAGGATATTGTGGGTACATTTTTTGAAATAAAAACAATATCAAAAGTTTTGAAGAGAGATGTTTCAAAATGAAAACTATTATTATTGCGTATGCGAGTATGTCTGGCAATACAGAAAAAATGGCAGACTATATTGCTGAAGGAATCAGAGAAGAAGGGTATGAGGTTGAGCTGAAAAGTTCACTCAGGACGTCAGTTAAAGATTTATTAAAATATGAGGGAATTCTATTAGGCGCCTATTCTTGGGGTGGTGTTCCAGATGAATTTATTGGTTTATACAATGAATTGGCTGAAGTTGACCTTAACGGTAAAAAGGCCGCTGCTTTTGGTTCAGGGGATAGTAAATATCGAAACCATTTTGGAATTGCCGTTAATTTAATTAATGAAAAACTCCAAGAAAGAGGAGCAGAAGTAATATTGGAAGGGTTAAAGATGAACCTTGCTCCAGAAGGAAATGATATTGAAAGATGTAAAGATTTTGGTAGACAGTTTGTTAAAAAATTAAATCAAGAAAAACAAGCGGAAAAAAGTTTATGATTGGAAGGGATATGAAATGGGGTTAACTTTATACTGGCATCCACAATGCCAAACCTGCAGAAAAACAAAGAAATGGTTGGATGACCAACAAGTGTCATATGAGCTTTTACATATTGTTAAAACTCCACCATCACGAAAAAAATTGCAAGAAATCTATCAAAAAAGTGGATTGGAATTAATGAATTTTATTAGTACAAAAACAAAAAAATACCGCGAAATGGGAATAAAAGATCAAATAAAAACCGCCACAGATCAAGAAATACTAGATTTATTATCATCTGATGGAATGTTATTGAAAAAACCAATTTTAACTGATGGAGAAAAGGTTTTGATTGGATTTAATGAAGAAGAGCTTAAGAAATTCGCAGCATTTTCCAATGTAGCAAATTAAAAAGCAATATGTTAAAATGAATTTCCTTGGCAGGGGCATCAAAATAGTAAGGAAGCAGAGGGGTATGGTCTATATTCCCTGCTTCCGACATTATTTCATTGGGAGCCCGCTAAAAAAACAATAGTGTATGAAAGTTGCTTATTCTATAGGCAGCTTTTTTTGTGTTATATTGTAACATACCCATATCGGTATTGACTTTGGAAGATATGCTGGATATTGATCTAATTTATAAATTGGAATTGATTGTAATAATAAATCATTGTAATCTTATCGGAATTATATTATAATTTTTTTAATTTAATTAGAGTCAAGATATAGGGGTGGTTTACATGTCAATCTTAGAATCTCATATAACAAACTTGGATACCCATTGTGATTCGGACAAAGGGGCACATAAACAAAAAGCAAACCTTCCTTTAACCGTCATTTCATTAGGTATCATTGTGTCAGGATTCTTTTTCTTAGGTCAGACCGTGTCATATACGCAAGCTTTTCTATTCTTGGTAACAGGAGTGATGGGCTTAACGCTGTATCATGCGCATTTTGGTTTTACAAGCTCCTTCCGTCACCTGATTGTTTCAGGTCGAGGGATCGGGATTCGTGCGCAAATGATTATGTTTATAGTTGCTAATCTATTATTTTTACCATTATTGCTGCGTGGGAGTATTCTCGGACATCAAGTTGTTGGGAATGTTAGCCCAGTGGGACTATCAGTCCTTGTCGGTTCTATTCTATTTGGTATTGGAATGCAATTAGGGGATGGATGTGCGTCCGGTACTTTATATCATACAGGCGGAGGAGATATCCGCGGAATTTTAACGATTATCGGTTTTATCGTTGGATCTGTTATTGGATCTAAAGATTTTTCATGGTGGATGTCCACACCAAATATCGGACCCGTTTCGTTCATCCAATCATTTGGTGCACTTGGTGGTATTTTTGTAAGTTTCATATTGATAGGTATCCTTTTTTTCATTGTATATAGTGTTGAAAAGAGACGCTATGGCAAAGTTGAACCTTTGCTTGGAAATGGCATGTTTAAATGGGAAACTGTCATGAAGGGACCATGGTCCTGGGTTGTTGGAGGATTTGTCCTTGCTGTAGGAAACTTCGTTCTATTGCTTGTCTCTGGCAAGCCTTGGGGAGTCACTTCCGCATTTGCTCTATGGGGTGCTAAAATTGCTCAACCATTAGGGATCCATGTGGAAAACTGGGGTTATTGGCAAATACCTGCAAAAACAGCTGATTTACACGGAAGTTTATTCCATAATCTAGAAACAACGGACAATATTGCTCTAATGGTAGGAGCATTACTTGCTGCAGCATTGGCAGGAAAACTTCCAAAACGTTATTTTCAAAATATCCCCATTCAAATGATCATCGGTGTGTTGGTAGGTGGAGTATTGATGGGTTACGGTGCCCGAATTGCATTTGGATGTAATATTGGAGCATATTTTTCAGGTATATCCTCTTTTAGTTTGCACGGTTGGGAATGGTTTATAGGAGCGATTGTTGGAAGTTACATCGGTATTGCACTTCGTCCAGTCTGTAAATTAAAGAACAAATAAAGGATAAAAAAATACAAAACAAACTTAAGAGGTTTGTTTTGTATTTTTTTTGGTTGATTATGATATCAGTTTATTTTAATTCTTACTTTACAGATAGGAATTGTAAGTTTATAATACAATTAAGATAAAATAAATTAAATCAGACCGATTGTATAAGTTGTTGTATTCAAGGAAAGCTTTTGTAAATCAAAAGGAGTGTTTCTGATGAGAAATAATGATGTTGAGAAAAAGCGACAAAAACTTATCAATAAATTAATCTTTTTAAACGTATATAAAAAAGAAGAGCAACAGCTGTATGAGTTGCCACTATCAAAATTAGAATATGAGTATAGAAGATTCAAATTAGAAAACCATCCACATGGTGAGTTTGGATCCATACAGTGGGTATAAATATTTGAGAAAGTTATCCTTTTTTTGAAAATCATTATTAGAAACCACTTTTAGAACAATATAAATCTATTCAAACCTCCTTTGCTATGTAGGCTTGTACCATAGCGAAGGAGGTTTTTGATTTGGTTAAAGAGAATAAGTGTAATATTCCTAGAATTTTTTGTATTATTGGAATCTATTGATTGCCCACTTTGTAAAGGTACGATGAAACAGGGTTCTCGAGAAATTACCGAATAAAAATATGCGAATCGGGAATGATATTGAAATTCTTTAAGCATGTATTTGAATAACATTTATGTTGTGAAATTTATCGAAAAATATGGAGGGTTATTATGCCTAGTACAATTCTAAAAATCGTTCCGCATTTATGGTTTGACAAAGAGGCAAAGGAAGCAGCCGAATTTTACACATCCATATTCCCAAACTCAAAAATTACGGAAGTAACAACAATCCACGACACACCTTCAGGCGACTCAGATATCGTTTCTTTTGAGCTATGGGGGCAGAAGTTCCAGTCAATCAGTGCAGGGCCATTTTTTAAGTTCAATCCATCGGTGTCCTTCATGGTTAATTTTGACCCGTCTCGAGAAAAGGATGCGAAAGAAAAATTAAATGAGGTATGGAACAAATTGTCAGAGGGTGGCATAGCGTTAATGCCGCTTGATAAGTATCCGTTTAGTGAGAAATATGGCTGGATTCAGGATAAATACGGTTTGACCTGGCAGCTAATCCTGACCAATCCTGAAGGTGAAGAGCGGCCTCCAATTGTGCCCTTCCTTTTGTATGTTGGCAATCAATGTGGCAATGCAGAAGAGGCGCTTCAATTTTATGTATCCGTATTTAAGAACAGCAAGACGGGGCTTATCACCCGCTACCCTAACGGCGTGGAGCCTGACAAAGAAGGAACGATCATGTTTTCTGACTTCATGCTTGAAAATCAGTGGTTTGCTGCGATGGATAGCGCACATGAGCATCAATTTAGTTTTAATGAGGCAATCTCATTTATGGTATACTGTGACACTCAAGAAGAAATTAATGACTACTGGGAAAAGCTCTCTGCGGTTCCTGAAGCCGAACAATGCGGCTGGCTGAAAGATCAGTATGGGTTGTCCTGGCAGATTGTACCAAGGGTTATGGACGAGATGATGAAGAAGAGCACACCTGAGCAACGTGAGCGAGTAACAAAAGCATTTCTTAAAATGAAAAAATTTGATCTTGTGGAATTACAGAAAGCCTACAGGGGACAATGAGTGATTTTAACGCCTATGCATTTGACTAATACAAAAAAACAAAGAAAATGAAATGATTATAATAGGTCATCCTATACTTGTGTTTTGGTTAATTCCACCCTTAAACCATTCATTTTTGCCTCAATCCGGTCAAACCTTTCATTTATTTGATCTTCAAGTTTATTAATACGACTATCGAAGTATTCTTTCGTTTCATTCAGTCTTTCATCAATATGGGCTGAATGTAGTTTTAAAGCTTTTAATATTTCTTGAATTCCAGATTGGTCCATGCTCTCACCTCCTTAAAAACGTTATATCCATTTTTTTGCCTTTTTTCTACAACCCGATTTACAAGAAATGATTGAAACTACTTCTAACCTTTACCGATTGGGCTGGGATGAACGAAATGGCGGAAAAATTAGTTATTTACTATCCAAAGATGAACTAATTCCTTATCTGAATGTTAACAATGTGGTAAAAGGGGTATCGATGACTTTTGATGCCACATTCCTTGCAGGAAAATATTATATCGTAACTGAATCTGGAAAAATCATTTCGACTATAGTGGAAAAAGAGGGTTATGATAATATCAGTTATTTTTATAGGAATCTTAAAGAAAAGTATGGAAAAACACCTAAAGAAATAAGAGATAAAAATGACCTGTAACCAGTATTATCAATAATGACATAATTTAATGAAAATAGTTACAAGGAGAGATTTACCATGGGATTTCGGTTTCGAAAAAGCTTTAAAATTGCCCCTGGAGTAAGGGTGAATGTGAGTAGACGAAGTTCAAGTATAAGTTTTGGTGGAAGGGGTATGAGATACACCATCAACAACAGAGGAAGAAGGACTACAAGTGTTGGAATACCTGGGACAGGGATATCTTATGTAACCACATCCTCCACTTCAAGTAAAGGGTATAACCGTACGAATACTTATAGAGAGCGGCAACAGCTTCAACAAAGGCAAAGAGAAATAGCAAAACTTGAGATGCTTAAAAGAAATCAACTTGAAATGGACCTTTTTCAAAATCAAATGGAGCTATTAACTTCTATACATAAAGAATGTGATGATCCAGTTGATTGGGAACAACACAAGAATACTCCGCATCCATTTGGAAATGACTCTATTGGTCCTTTAGAAAAAGATGCAATAAAGGTTTATGAAAACTATAGGCCAGGTTTCTTTGCAAAGCTATTCAAACGAGAGGAAAAGAATCGTAAAAAATTAAAAGCCAGAATTGAAGAAGCACGGAAACAAGATTTGAAAAGGCGTGAAGAATGGGAAGAGCTAGTAACTCTTGCGACTAATGTCTTAGATGGGGATATTGATACATACTTCAAGGTTATTCAAGAAATGGACCCATTAGGAGATTTAACAGAGTTTGGTAGTGGATTTGAATTTTCAACCGATGATCCTTCATTTATAGAGGTTGAGTTTGATGCTCATTCTGAAAAGATGATTCCAAGCAAGGAAAAATCCTTAACTAAAACGGGGAAAATTTCTGAAAAAGATTGGACCAAAACCAAATATTATGAGTTGCAGCAAGATTATATTTGCAGTTGTGCGATAAGAATAGCAAGGGATATGTTTTCTTTGTTGCCTGTTGAAGAAGTGTACGTACACTCTTTTGAAAATTTGTTTTCAACTCAAACCGGCCATGACACAAGGAGTTGTATTCTTTCGGTTCGTTTTAAAAGGGATATAATGGAATCCTTGAATATAGATCGAATAGATTGTTCCGATTCAATGGCAAATTTTGAACACAATATGGACTTCAAGAAGACGAAGGGGTTTTTGATTGTGCCAAAAATAGATCCAGTTTCTTTTAATTAGGAGTTGTTCATTTTGTAAATTTTTGCATAGTGATTACAACCAATGAAATGTACCATCCTTGACAAAGTTTTTACCACTGAATGACAGTCTGTTTACCACTTCGTACCTTGTGGATGATCAAAGATAAGAAACCATAGTTTTTGAAAACAAAAATGTTTTACTTTTTATACAAATTTGATTGATTTTCAATAAGATCAATCTTACCCAAACGGGCCATTCAATGGAACAAAATGCTAAAATTGTGAATAGATGAACTTAAACTAAGGGAACAGTTTAGTTGTGCGAAATGTTCCTAGTTTAAATAGAGGATGGTCACATCACTCTGGTAAAGGCTAGGCAGTTCCTATCGGAACTGAAGGGTGGTTAGTCGTGGGTGAGTAAGAATAACTAATATAAAAATCCATGATACGTTACAGGCGTATGAGTGCTTACAGGAAGCGCCTAAGTTCATTTAATAATAGATATAATTCAACATTGTAAGCTGATAACGTTGGTGGCTGACCTTATAATACGAAAGGGCACATTAGTTGAAAAAGGAATGGCCCGCCTTTTTTTATTAAATTCTTCTGTATGGTTTTTCAAATTCAATAGTTTTGTTATACTAGTTTTAGTTACTATTACTAGTCAAATTGAAAGTAGGATTTATATTATGAATCACCCATACTTTACAATTATCCGAAACGAAGACGCAATTGAAAAATCTTACATGAAAGGCCTCGAAA
>JAUZPL010000088.1 GCA_030705955.1 Bacillota bacterium
TATTATAGACAATGTGACGGATATATTCAAAGACAAGGTCACCGATGAAAAAGTTAATTCCACAATTAATAGTATTGTTCATTATCTAGGTGGATGGAATATCCAGAAGGTCCCATATGCGGTGCAAATTTTTTATCAATCCGTTTACGGTGAAATTTTTGCAAAACTTGCACCGGAGTATAAAACTGATTTCACTTCACGAATTTTGGAGAGTGAGCCAAAATGGATCGAAATAGACAAAAAAGTAAAAGTAGGGATTTAGAATTTTTCCAAAGTGAAATAAGCTATAGTATTCCTTGGTTGGCTGTTCAAGGACGAGAGTATTTTGGAGAATGGCAATATGAAAGATTTTCAAATCTACTAGATGAAGATTATAAAAGGGAAATGTTACATCGTATATTAATGGCACCAAATTCAGAGAATGTGGATACACTTCGTAATGCGGGAGTTCAAAAAGCTTGGGAGACCGTTCAATTTTTTGAAAAACATGGGCTTCCTCATGAGTTTATACCTATTGTACGAGATGATGGGGAAATTGACCATTTGTCCATTCTAGAATGGCTTCGAGTAAGATTCACTCCCGGCGATGCTAATCGGTCACTCCTTCATGGAGCAGAAGTACATCATTTTGATCCAGTACATTTGGATATAGAAAAAGCAAGTGAAGTTTCGAATATGATCATTGCCGAAAATAGAAGTGCTCACTTGAAATTGCATGGCGGAAATTGGTCCAATAGCACAGAGACCCAATATCAAAGTGCTCGGCTTGATCCAGAAAGAATGAAAGACGAACTTCTTCAATTTAGACATGATAAGTTAATCTTAACCGATATTGAATATGCAGAATTGTTATTATTAGGAAGTGGAGGCCTAAAAGCTGTATTTTCAATCATTTCAGATCTTAAAGAAAACAGGAATTTCTTTGAGATTACTAAAAGAGGTACATACGAAGGTACGGTGGGAGTAACTTCTACACTTGCAGCTCATAGCGTAAATAACGGAGTAGAATTTTTATTAACTGAGGCATTTTCAGAAGTAGGTAGAGCAAATTTTGAAAGTTTAATTGATGCATTTGGCGGACAAGCTGCATTTTTTACGGCTCAGGGAGTAGGAGCTTTATCCAGATATATAAAAGAAAAACAAAGTAATCAGCCCAATGCAAGTTTAGAATTGGAAAACAGCTTAACCAACGCGGCATTCGAGACTACTGTATTTAGCCTGACAGCCATTCTCTATGACTCCATTGCCCATACCGTCATTCCGGAACCACACACAGCTGTTGTGATGGCCGTCATTCGAACAGGATATCGTGCCAGTACCACGCTTTTAGAAAAACGAAAAATAGAAGAATCATTAGAAACCTGCAAAAGGATCATGTATGAATTTAATTTGAAACAGGCACAAATTGGTTATAATTGAAAGTTTCTTAAACCAATGTGTTTGTTTGTCATGCCAATTATTAGCTTTATAATCAATTAGGATATTCACTACCACAATATATTTACTGAGAGATATCAAGACTAATATTTTGGAATATTACCAACCAAAAAATTGCATTAGAATTACACTATGAAAAATTTTAAAGTGATTTTAACCTTCATTACACAAATGTTGTTTAAATCTTTTGGTAAAAATACAGATAATGCAAAGTATACGTGCCGTTCAAAATTCCAAAATTTTTGTTGGTAGTCCATTAATTCCATTTCTGATATCTGTTTTACAGCAAATAATGTAAATTTTATTCGCGCTGTTATAAGAGTGTTTCAAATCTTTTTTCCTCCTTTCTTGAAAAATATATATGATGTGGTCATCTACGCCGTTAAAGAAGAAAATTTCCGCGGTTGCAGTTTTGAATGTGAAATAAGCTCTTCCAGCTTTGTTGTAGAATGCTGAAAGAAAAGTAGTGGGGAGATTAGTCGATTTTTAAAGAGGCTATGTCTATGTAAAGTATAACTTTTAATTGATACATCCCATAGGACCTGGCATGTACTACTTTTTGATATAGGTTGTTTAATTACGAGTTTACTATTTTTTATATTGATTATATTGAACTCGTTTGTGATGGGAAAAAGATGTAATCTAACACTAAGAAAACTATTGTTGTGTAGGTGATATTTTTCAAACAATTATTTTTTGAAGTAATTGATTATATTCCTCTTTAAAAGGTGGTATAAATGACCATAATCGGAATTGAGTTTGGATTAGAAAACTTAAGGGTTGCATATATAAATGAAGGAAATCCGAAAATGCTAGTAAACGACTTAGGGGAAATAAATACACCGGCATATTTTCAAATTAATGATTCCAATGAGATTGTTATTGGTCAGAGAGCAAAAGATACATATGTCTTGCTCGGTAGCCAAACTGTAACTGGAATCAGACAGATGATAGGTTCTGATACATTGGTTAATTTGAAGGGTAAACAGTTCCGATCTGAATGGATTTTAGCTCAAATCTTTAAATATTTAAAAGTATCTTCAGATGAAGTTCTTGGTGAACCTGTAACAGAGGCAGTGATTACAGTTCCCGATTACTTTTCGGATTCACAGAGGATAGCAACGTTAAAAGCGGGTGAAATTGCTGGCTTTATAGTGAACAGAATCATCAATGAACCGACCGCTGCAGTGATTGCGTATGAAATTGGAAATATGGAAAAGGAACAGTATATCCTTGTTTACAAGCTTGGAGCAGGAACGTTTGACGTTTCAATAGTAGAAATGTTTGCAGGGGTTGTGGAGGTTAAAGCAAGTGCCGGAAACGATCACTTGGGTGGGATGGATTTTGGCAATGCAATAGTGGCTTGGGTCGAACAAAAGTATCAGGAGGAAAACGGGCGAAGCATCTATAGCAATACAGAAGATTTTGAACCAATAATAAGAAAAGCGGCATTAAAAGACGCTGCTGAAAAAGTGAAGAAATTACTATCGACACAAATGTCGGCAAGAATTACCATTCCTTTCCTGGGGATATACAATAATGCACCAATCATTGTAGATTATGAAATAACTAGAAATGAATTTGAGAATTTAATATGAGATATGGCTAGTTCAACCATTAAAGATGTAGATCGGGCATTGGCAGATTCTGGTCTTAAAGTAAGCGACATCAAAGAAGTACTTCTCGTAGGGGGCTCAACTAGAATTCCTTTTATCCAGGAATTACTCAAGAGAAAATTTGGGAAAACTCCTCGTAAAGACATTAACCCTGAAGAAGCTATAGTATTAGGGGCAGCACTCGAAGGATGGAGAAAAGGTGTTGAACGGTACAATAATACTAAATTAGCAATAATAAATGTTTCTCCATACTCGATTGGAATAGGTGTTACAAAAATAATTGGCAACCGACTTGTAAATGGGTACTATGAACCTATAATTACCAAAGGTAGCACCTTACCAATTTCAAAAAAGGTTACTTTTAGTACTGATTATGATAATCAAGATGAAATTAAGATATTGGTTTATCGAGGAGAAAAACTGCTTATTAACGAAAATACCCTTCTGGGCGAGGTTGGGATTACGGAAATTCCAAGAAGGCCCGCAGGAAATGAAATGGTTGAGGTAACTTTTTCGTTAGATAAAAATGGAATATTTAACTGTGAGGGGAAATTATTAAGTACGGGGAAAATATGTCTCCTTTCACTTAAAGATAATATTTTTTTCAACATTACCTGATGGATAAAAGTAATAAGGATTATTGGGAAAAATATAAATACTACGGTGAAGTTAAGCATGGAATTAATCGCGCCTATATCATAATGAAGAAATCAGACCAGAGAACAAAACAGAAAGTTGAAATACTTTTAGATAAGCTTGAAATGGAACTAGTCAAAAATGATTTATCAAAGGTTAAAAGAGCAGGGGAAGAATTAACTGACTTATTAATGGAATTAATTTAAAAGAAAAGAAGAAAGCGAAAATGGCAGATGTTATCTTATATAAGAATAGCATCTGCCATTTTTTACTAACAAATTTTACTGACGTGTTTAAACATTAGCATAATTGATAGAGATTGATAATTTTTAATGTAATGGATATTTAGGTCCAGCTATTTTACGATTTTAGTAACTTTCGAAAAACAACCAATAATCGACAAATTACAACATTATTTTTCGCTCTAATCTAGTACTATATTCTTGTGAATATAGTACTAAGGAATTTATTCAAAGACGAATACTGGAAAAAGCACAAGGGTGGGATAGAGTTGGCAGAAAGCTTATATGATGTATTATCAATATTTAAGGAATCTACATCAAATGAGATTAAAAAAGCATACATAGAAATGGTTCGGGAGTACCCGCCTGAAAAAAATCCCGAGCAATTCAAAAAAATCCGTAAAGCCTACGAAATATTAAGTAATCCGGATTCCCGTCATGAGTACGATACGATGGCAACATATGGGGACGAAATTAGATTGCTAGAAGAAGAAAGTAATAATGCAATTGAACATGAAGAGTATAACAAGGCAATTTCATGTTTTAAAAAGATTTTAATGATTGAACCAAATCTACACAATATAAGAAATCAATTAGGAATTACATATACAAAAAGTAGGGAATTTGATAAAGCACTAAAGCAGTTCCGTAAATTGATAGAAATACATCCTGATAATGCTATTTATAGGACAAATCTTGCTTTTGCTTGTGAAAATCTGGGGTTAACGGAAGAAGCAATTGATAACTTTAAGCAAGCAATTTTACTTGATCCAAATGATGTTAACATCGTTTACTGGTTATCAGATTTATATATCCAGAACAGTCAATATACATTAGCTAGGAAATCGATTGAAGACGCAATTCTTTTAAAAGATAACGAAGGCTTTCATAAATTTTTTTATTTATTTAAATTGGTTGAGCTAGATATTATTGAAAGGAATGTTTTTGAAATAGAGAAAACCTTTTCAAGAATAGAAGAGCTTCTCGAGAACCACCCAGAGGAAAAAGCGTATGTTGCGAGGGAATATGGAAAGCTTGCTTTTGAATTGAATGAGGTAATGATGTTTGACTGGGCGAAAAAGCTTACTGAACGAGCAGTGCAACTTAACCCGGCTGATGAAGATATAATTGAGCTCCATAGCTATACGAATGAAAACGAAGCGCTGATCAAAAATTTTCAATTGCTTGAGAAGGATGAAAAAGTATTAGACCCGTTTAAGCACGCTGCCTATCTTTATATTTATGGAAGCTCTTTGGAGGAAGAAAAATATAAAGAATCCTGTAATATTATGTTCGAAAACTTTGATTTTATCGTTAAAAACAGGTCTGCTGAAACCATTTCTTCAATTAAGAGAATCATGATCAAGTATCCTGCAATTTATGATGTCAGAAAAGAATTGTTAAGCAGTTTAATGGAGCAGGCCACTGAATTCCAGCAAGAGAATGATCAGTATGATCAAATGTTGAACGATTCAACTGTTACAAATTCACTAAAACGTTTGATCGCCCTTTATTTATCAAACTTTAAGCAGGATGAACGAAGCCGCTATTTTGATGATATCATAGATGAAATGTCTTATGAACAGGAATACAAGGTCCGACAAGGTATTGATCGACTTAAACTAAATTATCCCGCACTTTATAAATTAAACCCAGATTTTTTGGAAGAAATAAAAAAAAAATTGAATGATGTAAGACCTGTAAATAACCAAACAAGCCAGTTTGTTCCGCAGGCAAAAACGACCTATCAATCTGGTTCAACTTCAAATTCTACATCTAATTCCAGTGGTTGTTTTGTGGCAACAGCGGCCTTTGGCTCACCGCTAGTTGCAGAGCTTGACCGTTTACGTTTCTGGCGTGATCAATACTTGAAAAAGTCGAGGGCAGGAAGAATATTTGTTTCTTTTTATTATAAAGTAGGTCCATCAGCCGCTGCGATTGTCAGGCATTCTCCTCTATTAAGGAAGATGGTTAGGAATTGGGTTTGGAAGATTCTAAGCAGATTGGAAAATAAATATTCAATTCAATCTCAAATGGAGATAAAACGAAAAGGGGATATAAAAAGGTGGAAGAACGTCTAAAAATGGTGTATGACTCCTTTTCTGACCTTGCTAAAGATATGCAGAAATCTCTTTATGACAACGATAAAGAGCTGGTGAAAAGTCGGTTGTTTCGAGCCCATCGCATGGTTTCAAAACTAATGGACAAAATCGAAAGGCATATCAACAAAAAGGAATACTCACTTCTAGCCGATTATTTTACTTGTTTACATTACATGAAGTCGGAAATTGGATCATGGTATGAAAAACTTGCACAAGTTCATGAGAATGAAAATCAAAATGAGTTGGCTGAAAGGGAATGGTTTGCTGGAATTACCGAAGCATTTAAAAACTTTGACCGATATATTCAATATGTCCACTCGACACTAAAGCTACACGATTTATATGTTAACCAAGACATAAAAGTAAATCTGGAGAGAATTACCTCTTTTAATGTGAAGGATGTAATGTTATGCCTGAAAAGGGCCAGGCTAGTTGTCAATACTGCAGTAAGCGAGAATGGTTTGATGGAACAGGCTAACTATATCCTAGCTTGGATTGAGGAAATCGAAAAGGCGGTTGTTGAAAGAGAGGACCTCACAGCAGCGCTTAATAAAGTGCCTGAAAAAATAACTCTTGAACAAACACTGTCTGAATTAGAGGAATTAATTGGGCTTGAGGAAGTTAAAAGAAAAATCAGGGATATTACCAATTGGGTTTCATTTAACAAGCTAAGACGTGAACAAGGATTTAAGAGTGAAGAAATCAGCCTTCATTTGGTCTTTTCAGGTAACCCTGGCACTGGAAAAACTACTGTGGCCAGACTTATTGCAAAAATCTTAAAAGCAGTGGGGGTTCTGTCAAAAGGCCACCTAGTAGAAGTGGGACGTGCTGATTTAGTTGCGGAGTATGTTGGTCAGACTGCAATCAAAACGTTGAACAAAATAAAAGAAGCAAAAGGCGGGGTTCTGTTTATCGACGAGGCCTACTCCCTTGTCAGGGGAAGTGCGTCATTTGATTTCGGAATTGAAGCAATAGATACGATTGTCAAGTCGATGGAGGATGAACGAAAAAATTTGGTAGTCATTTTAGCTGGGTATCCAACTGAGATGAGAGAATTTATCGCTTCCAATCCAGGGCTGCAATCAAGGTTTAAAAATCATATCGAGTTTCCTGATTATAGTCTGGATGAACTAATGGAGATTATGAATCTTTTACTCTCCGAGCGTGATTTTATGATGACCCCAGAGGCTAGTGTCATTTTCCGGAGGATGATTGGAAAAACCATTTTACGACATCCGCAAACACATGGTAACGGACGTCTGGTACGAAACCTGATAGAAGATGCCATCATGGCAAAGGCCAGTTATGTGATTGAACAAAATTCTAAGAAACTGCCATTTGGAGATCTCGACCTCATGGATGAAACTATTATGAATTTAATTGAATTCAGCCAGAATACGCCAAAGAACAAGCTTACATTACTTGATGGCAAACTAAAGATGTAGATAAGTAAGGGAGGTTTGTATGGAAGAGTATGATGGAGTACAGAATCTTAAAAGACTTATATCAAAGTCGGATCGTAATGACAGAAAAACTGATGAATTACCTTCTCAAAACGAAATTGAAAAAGAAAGAGAAAGAATTAGAATTGAGTTCTCCTGCAGAGCAGGAGCAATGTCAATGTTTTTGCCCACTTCTTCTTCCAAAAGTCGTGAAGAGAAATTCGAATCTTCCGGCATAACGCCAGTAAATGCAAATAAGTCAACTGAAAATCAAGATATCTGGATGCAAACTGTGAAAGTGAACGGCATTTTAACACGACTGCGATCTATTTTGGTTCTTGAAATTTTGATTGATTATCAAGCGCAATTGAAAGAAATGCGGGTTTGTCTTTCGAAATATGGCCACGACAATTGGAGAAAAGAAATTAGTAAACTATTAGATTGGTCAACTAAGACGGCGCTAGACTTTATAAACAGAGGAGATGTAAAAGTGGAAGAATCCAGACAACAAGAGTTTATTGACGAATTATTAAATCTTACACCCCTTGAACAATTCTATCTAAGGGATGGGGAAATAGTAGAAATGGATGGAGATCTTGCATCCTTACTTGGAACATTAATGGCGGATATTAAAAAAGGAAACCGTGCCAATTTTAGAGGTTTTCAGGAACTTGAATCAAGATTTGAACTATTAGCGGAGCAGGTACAAACTGACAAGCAGGAGTCTGTGAATAAATATGTTCAAGAGATGAAAAACAAAAATGCAGACTTGAAAAATTTTCTTCTGGAAATGTTTGACCAAATCGATTCTATTTATCAAGCAGTACTGCAGTTGGGAAATGATGATGTTACTAAACAAGTGAAATTGGTAGTGAATAAATCCCTAGCCACCCTTGAAGCTTTAGGATTTGAAGAAATTAAAGTGCTGGGAGAATTTATTGATGGAAAAACAATGATTAGCCTTGGCAATGTGTCACGACTGCAATATGCCCCCCATCTAGAACAATATCAGGTATATTCTGTTACAAAACGCGGTTTTAGAGATAACGAAACAAAAGAAATTATCAGAAAAGCAACTGTTATTACAGTAGATTAAGATTAAGGAGATTGCAAACATGACAATTATCGGGATCGACTTAGGAACAACAAATTCAGCTGTGGCCTATTTAAAGAATGGAAAGCCAGAAATACTAGTCAATAAAAGTGGAGGCAGGACAACTCCATCTGTTTTTCAAATTAACAGGAACAATGAAATTGTTGTTGGCCAGGAAGCAAAGGATACATATCCAACGCTTGTAACCCAATCCGTAATGGAAGTAAAAAGATTAATGGGTACCGATGAAAAAGTGACCGTAAAGGATAAAGAGTACCGTCCAGAAGAAATTTCTGCTCACATCTTGAAATATTTAAAATCATCAGCGGAAGAAATTTTGGGTGAACCTGTAACTGAAGCTGTCATCACAGTTCCGGCCTACTTCTCAGACTCACAGCGCAAGGCAACCAAAATGGCAGGGGAAATTGCGGGACTGAAGGTGGACAGAATCATCAATGAACCGACCGCAGCTGCGATTTCGTTTGGAATTGAAAATATGGACAAGGATCAGCATATTCTTGTTTATGACCTTGGTGGAGGAACGTTTGACGTTTCGATTGTAGAAATGTATGAAGGGGTTGTGGAGGTAAAAGCAAGTGCCGGAAACAATCATCTAGGCGGAATGGATTTCGACAATGCCATTGTGGCATGGGTTGAACAGAAGTATCAGGGGGAAAACGGGCGCAGCATTTATGGCAATACGAATGATTTAGAGCAGATAAAAATAAAAGCAACATTAAAAGATGCTGCCGAAAAAGTGAAGAAATTACTATCGGCACAAATGTCGGCAAGAATTACCATTCCTTTCCTGGGAATATACAATAATGCGCCAATCAGTGTAGATTATGAACTAACTAGAAATGAATTTGAGAATTTAATAAGAGATATGGCTAGTTCAACCATTAAAGATGTAGATAGGGCATTGGCAGATTCTGGTCTTACGGTAAGAGACATCAAAGAAGTACTTCTTGTTGGGGGTTCTACAAGAATTCCTTTTATTCAGGAATTAGTTGAAAGGAAATTCGGAAAAGCTCCGCGAAAAGATATTAATCCGGACGAAGCTGTTGCTCTTGGTGCAGCCGTTCAAGGCGGGATTAAAAGTGGGGAGATTGATTCAAAAAGCGGCTTGATGGTTATCGACGTTTGCCCGTATACTCTTGGGACAGAAGTAGTAAAAAATATTGGGGGACAGCTTGTACCAGGATATTTTGATCCGATTATTCCTCGTAACAGTACAATTCCGATCTCGGAAACAAAGTTATATTTCACTGCTTATAATAACCAGGAAGAAGTTGATATTTTTGTTTACCAAGGAGAAAATCCGCTGGTAAATAATAATACATGTTTGTCAAAGGATATAACACTTGATGGAATTCCTAGGAAACCTGCCGGTGAAGAACAAATTGAAGTAACCTTTACCTATGATATAAATGGAATCTTAAATGTTAAGGCAAAAGTTTTGAGTACAGGAAAAGTAAGAGAGCAGGCAATACGTTCCCAATTGGGCGTTATGTCTGATGACCAGGTTGCTGCTGCCCAAGAAAGGATTTCCGAGGAATATGAAAAATCTGAATTATATCAAGAAGTAAAAAATGTCATCTATCGTGCTGAAAAGATGATGAACGATGTAAATCCGTCTGATAAACAAAAAATCGAGAAACTCCTTATAGAGCTTAAACGAGAACTGTCTGCAAATAACACCAATGGCGTAAAGCTGGCTGAAGAGGAATTGACCGATTTATTAATTGAACTAGTGTAGGGGTTGGACATGAACGAAAACCTATTAAATTATAACAAGGCAATATCACTCATTCATCAAGGACACCTTGATCAAGCTGAAGAAGTTCTTAAAGTTATTGCCCAAACTAGACATGGGCTCTCAAACTGGGCATTAGGACTCGTGTATGCCGCAACAGGAAGGCCATTTGAGGCAATTAAACATTGGAAATATGTATCCCCTGATGAGGTTGAAGCAGTTTCGGAAAAAATGGAAAAGCTATTGGATTTAGTTCCTGTGTACGAAAAAATTTTTACATTATATAACCGAGCACTTGAGAAGGCAAGACAAAATGACCTTTCTTCGCTCCCGCAAATGTATGCGGATATGATCGAAACTGGCAGGGGTATTCCCCTTCCTGTTGAGATTTATAAAGGATTATTTTTATCCTTACTGGTTCAGGAAAAGAGAGATGAATTCAATAAAGCCCTAAATGAAGCTCCCGAATATGTTAGAAAAGACCCGAGAATCAAGTCGATTCTATTAAGAGTTACGGAGACCGAATTACAATCAAAAGTATACGAGATTGAAAAGAAATCAGCTAAAAAAATACGTAAAGCTAAAGGTATTCTTATTGCTGGGGCAGCCTCGCTGGTGTTAGCGGCAGGCGTTACGGCAATAGGTATTATGAAACACAAAGGAAATCCTGAGGAGGCTGCAGCAACAATAAAAACCTCATCGTCAGCTAAGGACAGCCAAAGCCAGGAAAAGAAATTAAGAGATCAAATTTCGTCCTTGACAAAGGATAACGCGGCCCTTCAAGCCGACATCAACAAAAAGACCGCTGAAATGCAGAATAGTGCTGATACAGCCAATTTATTACAATTGGCAAATGTAAACCTAGAAGATGTCAAAGAGAAAGCCGCTTTAAAAATGTATCAAATTGGAATGGAGAGCTACAAAAAAGGTCAATATCAAGCCGCATCCGAGAAGCTTCAAAAGTCTCTAATTATCTCAAAAACTCTTTATTTTGCAGACGATGCTCAATACTATTTAATTGATTCGTTGAACAATTTGGGAGAAACAGCTGCATCAGTCAGAGAGATGGATACATTTTTAAGTCAATCAGATTCTACAGCATATAAACAATCTCCTTACTTGGATGATGTTATGCTTTTGCGGGCAGAAAGTTACCTTCAAGCAGGTGATAAAGAAAATGCGGGAAAGTGGCTGGACCGAATTATTTCTGAATTTCCGGACCAGTGGACCTCCAAAAAAGCAAAAACACTGGAAACTAATAATAACTGACTTTTGGGGGAAATAGAAAGAAAGCTACTAAGGAAGCATTTTAGAATAATGGGGGTAAAATAATGCAGGCTGCTACTAAGAACAAAAATTACTATGAACTGCTTGAGATTAACCAGAATGCTTCCATGAATGAGATCAGGAAAGCTTATTATGTAAAGATTCGTGAATTCTCAAACGAAACCCACCCTGAAGAGTTTCAGTTATTAACCAAAGCTTATAAAACTCTATCAGATGAGGATTCGCGAAAACATTGCGATCATGATATTAACAATAATGGAGCCTATACTAAGCTATTCAAACAAGCTATGGAAGCAATGAATAAAGATAATTATACAAGTGCGATACAATTGTTGAAAAATATGCTGCAATCCTATCCAAAGGATATTGCAATACAACAACATATAGCCAGTTGTTATTTAAGTCTAGAAAATTATGAAGAGGCAAAAAGGATATTATTAGTACTGGAAAAGTCTGATTCCGATGATGAAGAAACACTTGATTTAATGGGCCAAACATATTATGGATTAAAAAATTTTCATCAGGCAAAAGATTACTATCAAAGATTAATTCAAGCAAATCCTAATGAAGTTAATTATTATTTAAACTTATCAGACATCTATTTTAATTTAAATGAACTACATCAATCCCTAAAGATTCTTGAAGATAAACTTAAACAAGGAATAGAAACAGTGTCCGATTTTCCTTTGTTAAGGCAAATGTATTTTATTACAATGGTTAAAGATGATGAATCATATCATAAAAGTATTATTGTAAGGATTAAATCTTTACCTAAGAATTCAGAAGAAAAAATGTCTTTGTTAAGAATGTTGATTGATATATGCGGAAGTATTAGTAATGACAATAATGCGTATAAAGAACTTGTTCATTTAGTTAAGGATATTAATAGTTATGAATTTCAGGAAGTAAATGAATGGGTTAAAGAGGCTGAGTCTCATATTAGGAGTGACTTAATTTATTATGGAGACCCACGTCCAGCAAACTATTCTTCAACCCATTCAACCAATACATACCAACCTGTGGAAGATGAAAGAGGTTCGATATTATTTTCTATTTTTCTCGGAATTGTTGCATCTTTTATTTTTACACCTTTTATAGGAATAATAATTGGTTTCCTTTGGTACTATAATGCGATGAAATTAAAAAAAATGCTAGGAGTTTTGGCTATTGTAGCAATTGTTGTTATTATACTTGGTGTAATGATACTTTCAAAAATGTAAATGTCATTAACGACAGCTTGGAATATTTGACTGTAAAGTTATTCAATTAAAACTGTAGAGATAGTTATGCCATTGTATTTATGTAAATCTCAAAAAAAAAGTTATGAAACAATATGAAATAAAAGAGGAAGTAAAAGTGTTTTGATGTTGAATAACAGTAATAGTCAACATTCCAGATGATTGAGGGGCCTTTGTAAGGAAAAACATTATGAAAGCATCACTAAATGAAACCAATTTAGTATAATGGACTTTAAAGAAAGGTCCCCTCTTAATCGAATATGGTGGAACAAGGTTTATAAATTGAAATAGTTTATTAGAACAGGGTACCGCCTAGAATAAAACGTTTTTCTACTCTCCTTTCCACATATTAAAAATTTTAGAGTTTCAGAAATATATGAAGAATAAAAATAAAAAGTTTAAAATCAAAGTAAATTGGAAGTATGAAACTTATTGTGATTTTCGGATATTCGAAGTAAGAGTACCAAAAGAGTAGAGTGGTAATGTAGAGAAAACATAATAATTGATCCCATTTAAATTTAAAGGTGCCATGCTTGGTGCCCAAATTTTAAAAATTATAAATCACAAGAAAACTCTAGAAATCAAGAAACCTTGATATATCAATACTTGAGAGCACATCAAGATACCAGAAAAACAGGTGCTAGCAAACTTCAAAACCGCTTGTGACCTTCGTGTAAGGTCAGGTGGGTTCGATTCCCACGCAGTCCCGCCAACAAATGTGTTTCCTACATAATATATTCAATCGTTAAAGAACTAATATAATGTATGATCCAGAACCTTCTACCAATAAAATGTAGAAGGTTTTTTGTGTTTCGACCAATGCCGTGGAACAAGAAAATTTGGGTGGTGCCTGGCACTGAAATTCCTGAA
>JAUZPL010000089.1 GCA_030705955.1 Bacillota bacterium
AAGGCACAGAAAAGTCCAGCAGGGCCACTGCCTACTACTACAGGGCGGGGGGTTTTTTGGGTTTTTTTCATCACATATTCAAATGGTTCAAAGGTTGCGACGTTTTGTATTCCTAAATACGATCTCTCGTTTTCAATTTCAACATCAACCGAATAAACAAGCTGAACATTATTTTTTTCCCTTGCATCAATCGATTTCTTAGAAATAGTAAAAGACAATATTTTGTCTTGTTTGGCCCTTAGTATTTTTTGGATTTTTTGAGCTAAAAGTTCATTTTCCTTACTTGGGTCAAATTCCGCACGAAGCTTAATATTACTTATTCTTAACATGTTAAATTCCATCCTAAATTTATTTTTGAAGCTTTCATCGTTCTTATTTATTACTCAACCGAACGACACTTTCCACGTGTCTCGAGTGGTGATTGCAGATTCTAAGATGTAGTAGTGTTTTCTGTACCTCCATATTTTCAAAGTTGATGATTCATTTATTTGCTAGAAAAATCATATCCAATATTTTCGTTCTAACTGTGTCTTGCAATTGCATCATGTAATCAGATTTACCAAATGCCCCTGAGCCTTCTCTATTTCTAGGTTAGCAAGAACAAAAATAAATTGTTTTCTTCACCATATTCTGTAACATATTTCATTTATGTAAGAATTATCTTAGCAGTATGATTAACCATTTGTCTGTGATAAAAAACTTCTTCATCCGGTACTCCATTTTTTGCGAACTCTTGAATTCCATAAAAATCTGATAACTATCATTTCATGCCTTTACATCTATACAAAGTCCTAGAGTGATTAGCTGATTAAAAGAGAAAGTAGAGGTAAGAGAGGATGAAATCGTTTTTATTCCATTTTCATTTTAGAACGTTATTCAACTGTGCATCCCTGCCACGTTGTATCCTTACTTATTCATAATGTTCATTATTCGTTCTTTCGTTTCAAGGCTATTTCTATAGTCCTTATTAATAGTGTTTTGTACATTTTCTTTATAATTTTCATCCTGTAGCAAGTGTAGATTTACCTCCACTCCAAGCTTAGCTGATGCTAAGGCGGCTTCAGCCATGTATGTACCCCCGATTAATTCGGCAACTACTCTTTTATTACAGATAGGAAGTAATTGTTCTATTTGCCTTAAAATGAATTCACAGTGACTCACTATGGAAACCAGTGTGTCTGTAGCACTTTTCATCGCATACTCATACTTTTCAGGTAGCTCTTTTCTAGATTTTGCAGCTCGAACTACCTCTGCAAGTACCTTCATATCTTCAGTTGCAAGGGCTAGGCAATGATGACGAATTTCTTCTATTTCATTTAAATCTATTGGTATATTTCCCCCACCCTTTTTCTGCGTTACTTTACATGACTTTTCCAGCAATGCAGCTGCCATAGCTGCTACGGTTGCAGCGGCACTACCACTAGCCGGCCCCGGAAAGCTAGGCTCAGCTAATTTTTCAAGATACTCATGAACCATCAAATAATCAATACGCTCCACAAATAACCCCCCTTTTAAGTGAGGCGAAGGGATAGTTCCCTCCTGGTAGTTGCTTTTCTTCTAATTGTTGAAGATTATAATAGAATGACCCTTTAGTGAAATTTACTATATATTTAAAGCGTCTCTCCTCCATTAAGGCTACTCATTCGCATCCGTAAGAACCTGGGTTTTATTTTAATAAACATAGAATTAGTAATGGTATCAAAAAAACACCTTCTTTAAATTCCTCATGAAATTTATGCTATTAGTTATTCCATAATTATGAAGTTTAGCCATTACTGATTTGTCTGAGTTGAGATTCAAATTCAGCATATGATATTTTTCCTAACGCCAAATCCATACTTTTTATATACATCTTTTCTGTTTTGGTATGTGTTCTAGCAGGAATAAGATTTAGTAATTCGTTTTCATTCATTAATGGCCTCAATACATGTTGCTTATTCGAAAAGGCTGCAAAATATCTTAAACCAAATTTTCTTTGAGAAATTGCATCAATATGAATACCATCAGGGTTAGATGTTAAACCTGATGCTGTGACAAAGTAACAATTATCTTGTTCAAGAGCAAATCTTTGTAATTCTTGGTTAATAAAATTATATTCAGTGCAGCTTTTTCCAAATCCTTCTTTGCCCAAAAAGTCTCCTAAACCACCAATAATGAGAGGAATATCTGGAGCATTCAATTCCTTTCTAAGAGCCTCAATAATTAAAAGTAATTTTTTGTAATAGGTTTTGTAGTTACCATTCATACTATCACTTTCACCTTGATGCCATAGAATTCCTGTTAACTCACTACTTTGCATTGCAAATTTAGCTTCAGTTATTGCATGTCTAAAAAGTGCTTCGTCTACACCCCACTCATCCAATGAACTTCCACCTTCAGCACAAGGAATTAAACCAATGGTATCTTCTTGATTTTGGCGGCACCATGCATCTGCAAATGAACCAGCGAGACTTATTCCTGAAACAGGACGGTCATAATTGATGGGCTCAGTCATCATTTGCCATCTACCATTACGCAACATTTTTATTTTTTCATTATAAATCGGGGTTACTTCATGAATAAACCCCCGTCCAGCCATATTCGATTGTCCTACCATTAAAAACGATTTAACCATTTTTTTCGCCCTTTCTTTTTAAAAAATAGTAGTGTTTACCTTAACCTTGTTTTTTAGATTTTAATGTTTCTACTAAAGACACACCATTCTAGAAAATGTTGACTACTGTTCACCCATACTATCAAGATTTTGTTCAAAGTTATCGAGCAACGCACGCACTTCATCTGTTGACTCTGTGCTCATTAATCGATTCCTTAATTCACTTGCCCCTCGAAATCCTTTGACATATATCTTAAAAAAGCGATGAAGAGCCTTGAACGAACGTAGCTCTAGTTTAGAATATTTATCATGCAGATCCATATGCAACATTAAAAGATCAAGCAATTCCTTACTGCTATGATCTTTCTGCTCTTTTTCAAAGGCAAATGGATTTTTAAAAATGCCACGCCCAATCATAACCCCATCAGCACCATATTGATCAACCAGCTTCAAGCCAGTTTGACGGTCAGGAATATCCCCATTGATTGTTAAAAGTGTATCTGGTGCCACACGATCACGAAGTTTCTTGATCTTCGGAATTAGCTCCCAATGAGCATCTACTTGGCTCATTTCCTTTCTTGTACGCAAATGAATAGTTAGATTAGCGATGTCTTGTTTCAATATGTGTGTTAGCCAGTCGTTCCATTCGTCTACATCCGTGTAACCAAGCCTTGTCTTTACACTTACGGGCAATCCTCCTGCTTTTGCTGCTTGTATTAAATCTGCTGCGATTTCTGGGCGACGGATAAGGCCGCTTCCCTTCCCATTCTGTGCCACATTTGGTACAGGACAGCCCATATTGATATCCACACCCTTAAACCCAAGTTGCGCCATACCAATACTCATTTGCTGAAAGTTTTCAGGCTTATCCCCCCATATATGGGCTACAATTGGTTGTTCATCCTCTGTAAAAGTCAAACGCCCACGCACACTCTGATTCCCTTCAGGGTGGCAATAACTCTCCGAGTTTGTAAACTCTGTAAAAAACACATCAGGTCTGGCTGCCGCGCTTACTACATGGCGAAAAACAACATCCGTCACATCTTCCATTGGTGCCAGTATAAAAAAAGGTCGTGGTAAATCACGCCAAAAATTATCTAACATTTTCAAATTCAAATCCTCTCATTATGGGATATCAGGCAAACCCTTATCCCAAAGTTAAAAAGCAGGATGCCCCTTCTCTTTTACACTTATATCATGCTTAATCACTTTTTATCAAACTAATTGGATTCACAATCTCTGTCCTACCAAAATATCTCCTGCAAAAATCTAATCACCTCTTCAAGAGTATTCCACTGTTCGAGTCAAAATAAAGTTTTGCAAAAATAGACTAAAAAGAAAATTTGAATTAGGCATCTTCTATTCCAAATCCATCACGACATCCCATACGTTCATGCAAATAAAATCCTTCGTTCAAAAAAATAAACAGAAACCATTTACGGTTTCTGCTTATTTTAACACTATTTTCGCAACGGCTTCGACGTGCGCGGAGTGTATGTGGCAATACATGGGATGTTGGTGGGTTCTGTATATTTTTTGTTTCATTTTAGGTTTGTAAGTACTGGATCACCCTTGGAGAGGTGGTGTTTTTTGTGCGAAATTTACTCACCCTTATTAAAATCATCAAACAATTCTCGAAGAGAATCTTGCCTTTCATGTTATATTTTGTGAATAACATGATTCTAACTTAATCTGTGTGCTTTGTGCATGCAGGAAACAAAAAAAAGGGACATGTATATGAAATAATTCATCCAAGACACTGTATGATTACAAGATTAATTGCCAGTGAAAAAACAGTTGATGATGTTGTGAATGCTTTAACCAAATAAACCCGAACGAGCAAGGTTCTCATTAAAACTTTGCTCTTTTTTATTTAAATATATGTGAATGACTATGATACTCGTCCACTCCTTTTCTGCGACAAAGAGTACATTATAGTAGGAATTAAATTCCAAAAAAATTAAAGAAAAGAGGTTATTTTTATGGTCGAGAACAATATCACGCCACAACAAGCAGCAGCAGATCCTGTGCCCCCATTCCCTGGGCCTTGTCCAGTACCCGCCGCCGCCAACCAAACTCCACTCACCAACTTAGGAACAACATTTGTTCCAGGTGCAGCTGTTGGTGCAGTTAAGATTCCGGCGGTCATCGCTGAACCCACTCTTCGTATTGTAGTGGAAGCTAATATTCCTTTAGCTTCTGCAGCAACTGAAATTAAAAGAGTGAAGAAAAATATTTTCTTAGATCAAGTCAAACTCGTTCCAGTTGCCTTTGCGCGTATTGACGGAACAGACTATTTTGTCGCCACAAGGGCCACAGTATTTGTAGCAGGACATATCCGTAAAAACATTGAGTATGCTGGTGCCGGATGTGCGGGACCGCTTCTAAATCAAATCGCCGATGTCCCATTCAGTGGTTATACAGATCTTACCACTTTCACTACTCCACCAATCATTGGGATTGCGGAAACTGCAGAAGCAAACTTCCTGAACGAAACCACTCAAATGGATGCACGCTTAGACAAATTTTTCTTCAATAACTTAGTAAAATACAATGAACAGCCATTCGGAGAATTAGTGGCTGCCAACATGTTCGAACTTGACTTTTCACCAACTCTAACATCTCCAGAAGGTGCGTTTACTACTTTAACTGAAAAAATCGTACTCAATCTTACCGTCAAAGTGTTACAAGTCCAACAAATGACTGCTACTGGTCTTGTTCAAAGAATTCCTTTATTTCCTTTCCCAACTACTCCTTGATATAAAAAAGAAAACAACCTTGTTCTTCGGAACAGGGTTGTTTTCTTTTTCATCTGCTTGTTCAAGGCTATTTCCCCAAATATGTGTGAATGTACTAATACATACGCCCACTCATTGTGATAAATGCGGAATACAGTATCAATGTAAATAAAAATGAGAAGGAGGTATTTCCTGTGCCACTAAAACATCGTGATCATGAGTATCATGAGCATCATGAACAGCACGAACATCATGAACATCATGAGTGTCATGATGAACATCAAGAACAACCTCCCACTGTTCCAGTAGGAGGTCCATGTAAGGCAGAAACGATTGGCCAAATCCCATTAACGAATGTGGGAACGACCCCAGTCAATGGTGCAGTGGTTTCAAGAATTAAAGTACCGGTTGTATTAATTGAACCGACTCTTCAAATTGTCCTGGAGTCAAACATTCCCCTCTGTCCTCCTGCAACAGAGATCAAACGGGTAAAGAAAAATGTATTTCTGGACCAGGTAAAGCTATTACCGGTTGGATTTACACGGATTGGAACAACGGATTATTTCAACGTAACCAGAGCAAAGTTATTCGTGGCAGGACATATTCGAAAAAACATTGAATATTCTTCCCACGAATGTAAAGGAGTCATTCAAGACCGGATTGCCGATGTGCCTTTTACTGGGTTTTCTGATATTAAAGCAACAGATTTCATTAATTCTCCTATCGTCGGTATTGGCGAAAGAGCTGAAGCAAACTTTCTAAATGAATTTACTCAAATGGATGCCAGATTGGATAAATTATTCTTCCAAAATTTGGTTAAATACAATGAACAGCCTTATGGTGAGCTAGTAGCGGCGAACTTCTTTGAACTCGATTTCTCACCGCAAATGGCAATGCCTGAAGGATGTTTTTCCCAATTAACAGAGAAAATCGTCATGGAATTAACGTTAAAAGTATTGCAAGTTCAGCAGATCACCATTGCTGGCACTCAAGTGGTTCCAAACCTTTTTGGACTTACTCCACCTTAATCAATTAAAAAAATGAAATACTATGGAGCTAGCAGTATATAATTTAATATCTCTCCACTATTCATTATATTTATTTGAAACGGAGAGGAATTTCCTTAAAACCAGGGGGACTTTTCTGGCGGCACATTTTGTAAAAAGGCAAAGGACCAATAGAACGTCCCCACTGGTTTTTTATTCGAGATCAAAAAATTCAAAAGCTTCGTCTTTCGTACATGGATTAAAGCCTAGTTGGTTAATAGGGATTCCATGCCTAGTCCCATATCGAATGACTTCTTCCCATTCTTCTGGGTTTGTTGAGGTTATAATCGTGACGTCTTGATAAACCACAATCAGTGTTTCATTCATAAAAAAGTAATTATACCAACAGCCCTCTTTAATTGGGACCATATTTTCTTGAAGTTTTTTAATTTGGTTTTCTATTTCATCTTCATAAGCCAATACCAATAAAAAATTCAAACTTCCTATTTGTTTTTGGGCAACAATTGAAAAATCCTCAAGTATACCAGGATTTTTTAGTGATTGCTTGATTATAATCCCAAAATACACCATTAAAATCACACCTCCAAATATATAGAACGTAAATTCTACTTCATTACATACATTTATTACATTTCACCAAAAATATTTTGAAATCAGGGTCAGTTCCCTTACATTAAATATTTTTATATTAATTCTTATATCATTAAAAATACAACAATTATTTACCAAGAATTATATATTAATGCTTATCTACTTTTGTTCAGTAATAATGATTTCCTGCTACACAACACACTTCCAACCCGCATTCCTGCCCCACCTGATTTCTTCCATTTAAAATAAAGTTCCGCACAAAACCATCATTTCCACCATTTTCTTCTCACTTTTTTTCTGCCAAAACTTTATTTTTTATGATAATAAAGTCATGGGACAGGGAACAGAATTTAGGGCCAAGGGAAGGGATTTTCTCCTGCCTTTTTCATGCTTTTGGGGTTCGTAAAAACCTTCTCCCACTTTCATTCAACCGTAGATAGGACAAGGATTCTCCTGTTTTTCCTCTCACCTAATTCTTGTATTTAAAAGGATGGATTCCTGTTCCTACCCTCTTTGTCCTGCAACTTATTCACACCTTTATCCACACATTACACACAGAATCCACAAAACTTTATTTTGTGGTAGGGGTTTGTTATGTGGCACAGGAGTTTATTTTGGGTTTACAACTTTTGTATAACAAAAATACAAATTCCGTAAAATCCCCCCTCAAACCCGCATTCTTCCGTTCCAGTTAAAATAAAGTTTTATTACGAAACCCCCAATTTCGAATTATATTGGAGATCTCGCAATCCAGAACGCTTGGGGAAACATGAGAATACTATTCCCGTTTCCCATGAAATCGCATTAGATGCAGAAATAATCATTCATTCCTTATGGTTTAAAGACGTCATTCCATGGGCAAAACAAAACAAAGGAAAATTGGCAAACAAGATTCTTATTGACATAGTCAATCCATTTACAGAGGATTTTAATGATTTCACTTTGAACTGGGGGCAATCAGCCGCAGAAGAATTACAAAACGTCATACCCGACACTAAAGTTGTGGGTGCCTTTAAAAACACATTTTTCCGAGTGTTTGAGGAACCCATCCATAATAATCTAAAAAGCGATGTATATGTTACCTCTGACAACGAAAAGGCAAAAGAAACTGTAATGGAATTTCTTAGTTCCACTCCTTTTCGAATTCTTGACGGTGGAAAATTGAGTAATAATCGTACGATTGAACGATTAACCCTATTTGAAAGAGAGTTGGCCATACGATATGGAAATTATCCTTACGTATCAAATCATTTATTTGGATTAAATGTGTAAGGGGGGATTAACAAAACACTATAAAACTAAATTAAATAAAATCCTACCCTTTACTTTAAATTAATTCAATTAATATCACAAAACTTTACGATAAAATAAATTACTTTGACAGAAGACCGGATATTTATAACACTCAGCGGTCTTCTTCCTTCTAAAATGTCATCTTAAACCTAAAGGAACCTTTACTTTAAACATTATATCGAGGACTCAAATGATTAGCCCTAGTATGACTGCAGCTTGAATCCTGTGGAGATTTAATAAATCTTTTTAGTAATCCATTTCTCCATAAGCCATCCTAGAACAATCGTTTATACATGGAGCTTCTTCGTACTTACCCTTACCTTTCTAATTCGTTATTTCGGCTTTTCCCTCAGCAGCTGGTAGTCTAGTATTAATTGCGTTTATTGGACAGTCCACCTTACTACTAAAAAAGCTCCATACCAACACAATTAAAAGGATAGAAGAGGAACGTTTTATCCTCTCTACCCTTTTTTCTTTATAATATTAACGAATCACTGTTTCTGGGGTTACACCTTTGGGATAAACTTCCTCACCAAATTGATTACTTGAATATTTTTCATACCACAATCTTGCGACTGTGTCTGGATCGTTTAATCCTCCTGTACCAGCTTTTAAAAATATACCTAATGAAATATGTCCAACAAAAATGTTCTTCCTTATTAATTCATTCTCCAAGTTAAGAATATAGCTGCGTAATCCAGCTTTGGCTATGCTTGAATCTGCCATTTGAGAATTTGGATAAATAGCAGAAAGTCCCGTTGTGAAAAGTAAGGCACCGGTTTCTCTTTTAAGCATGATTGGCAAGACTTCATTTACACAGCGAATTGCAGCAAGAACATTACCTATAAAAGAATCTTCCGCTTGATCAGCTTTTAAATCCAACACGGAAGCTGGTGGATAATGACCGGCTGTAGGACTAAACTCCAACACATCTACTTCCCCATAGAGTTCGTAAATCTCCTGAAAAACTCTTTCGATGTGTTCCTTATGATAAATATCAGCCAAATGATAAGAGACTTTTATACCTTCTTGTTCTAATTCAGATTTCATTTCTGACAGCTTATTTTCATTTCGTGCCACCAATGCAATTTGAAAATCATGTTGCCCAAATTCCCGAGCTAATGACATTCCCAAAAGCTTTCCGGCACCCACAATAACCATTGTTTTCATCTTATTTACCCCCTATTAGCTTACCCCTCACTTAACCATTCGCCTTGAGCAATTTTTATAACCCTACCACCGACATAGACGCAAATGTTTCTATTTATCTCACTTGCCTTTTAGAATAATAAAGAAGGTCGTTCAATTTCATATCCCTGCTCCACACGAATGTTGATGTCACTTTTCCCAAAAAAGTTGTATTTGACCAAGTAGGAAGCTAAACATCCATTAGCACAACCGGTGGCAGCATCTTCTGGAACTCCATAATAGTCGGCAAAATCTCGAACATTGAGATCATTTTTAGAGTTATACATTCCAGAACAAAAGACCATTATGGCTTTTGCCTCTGTGTGGGCAATCTATTCAAAGTATTTGTCTTTGTTGATCTTTACTTTTTTAACGGCTTCTAATGACCTTAATGGCACAATGATAACTGGCAATCCTGAAGAAACTTCTTCACCTATAACTATAGATCTAGTTATCTAGTTGAAGATGATGGTTTGTTTTCAGCTTAATTTTCTTCAAGTTGATGATAATCAGCTCCGCAATTAATAAATTGAAGATCAGAGAGAATATAAGGGTCAGACCAAACAACATGCCCGGATTCCCTCTAGTAATTCCAACCACGGGGATCACAAAAATGCGGAACGAGACAAATGTTAAGGTCACCGCATAACTCCTGAACATCCATTCTTTGTGCTCCTTTATATTGTGGTTCCTAATTTTAAAGAACCCTATTATTGTCGGGGTGATCCAAGCGAGTTCTAGGGAATAAAAGCCAATCACCCCTGTTACGCCCCCCGTCCCATAGTAAGCCAAATAGAGACCAGCCAAAAATGCGATCACAACCGACACAACATATGTTTTTCCAATGGTTCGGTGCCGAGTCTTGTTTTTCTGTCGCCATTTTTTATTAAACTGAAAGGCACCCGTCAACAAAGCTATTGATCCAAAAGTTATATGAACATATAAGAAGTAAATCCAAGGATGGTAAGGGACATTCGTCTTTGTACTCACGAATCCCACTTTGTGACTTGGACCCAATACAAAGTATTGAATAATGACATATGCGAAGAAAATCAGTGTAAATAAACCAATAATCCCTAATCCTATTTTTTTACCGACATGATGTTTCATTAAAAGTCCCTCTCTTTTACCCCCTGCTTTGGTAACGCATTTATTTTAAAAACGCTAGATGCTTTCAACATGTTTTCCTTCTGAAATTGTTACACAGCATCAAAAGCAGGAGGGTACTTCACTTTCCCTTTAATTTCAGCCAATGAATCCTTTTGAATTTCATAAACCATAAACACTTCATCAGACACGGAAAAAGGGGACTCAACCCACATTGGTCTGGAAGGTTTGAACCCCAACTTGGGATAAAAATTGGGGTGTCCCATGACAAAAACATGCTTAAATCCAAGTTGTTCAGTTCTTCTTAACCCTTCTCTGACTAAAGCAGATCCTACCCCTTGGTTTTGAAATTTAGGATGAACGGCCATTGGTGCAAGTCCCAATGTCGGTAAAAGTCCAGTTTCCGTCTCAATCGTAATCAGACTAAACAGGATATGACCAATTAAGCCCTCCGAACTTTCAGCGACTAATGATAAATGACGGGATAAAATAGGTGGATTCTCTAATCACTTCAACAAGTTTCGCTTCATTGGGTCCCTTAAATGCGAGATCATTTATCTCACTGATTTCTTTTATATCTTCTCTATGTTCTGGTCTTATCGTAAACAACGTACATTTCCTTCTTTCTGTTCTTTATGTGGAGTTTTTCCCCTTTAATGACATTGTAAAATATAGAGATTTTGATTAACTAGAGCTATAGTTTCAAGGGGTTAGTTGAATTTGAAAAACTTCTCCTAATCCAGTTTCACCAAGAGGTGTGACTTTAATGGCACGGGTCTTCGGAATCCGCTCGATCCACTGAAGTTCGAAAAGCTTTTCTAATAGGGCATTGCCAAGGGCCCCAGCCAAATGATATTGGCGTTCACTCCAATCCAAACAACAACAGGCATAAGTACGGCGTTTCTTTTTTTGTTCTTCTAAATTTATGCCAAAGTCGTAGAAAAACCGGGTGCCTTTTGGAGTCACTTCAAAATTAAGATTCTCTCTTTCTACAAACCCTTGATTGATCAACGAATCGGTCACCTGAACCCCAATATAGCCAGCTAAATGATCGTAGCATGTCCGGGCGTAATGAATCACTTTTTGTTCCCTTGACTCTTTAAACGAACGCACAGGAGATTCGGGAGTCAGAATTAACAATTGCTCCAAAACATAAGCCATTTCGCTGTTAATCAGTCTAAAGTAACGGTGTCTACCGTGTTTTTCAACACTAATTAGATCGGCTTCAAGCAATTTGGATAAATGAAAGCTGGCAGTTTGAGGCTTCACTTTCGCAAAATGGGCGAGTTCACTGGCTGGATGTGCCCCTCCGTCCATTAAGCAAAGGAGAATCGCAGTTCGGGATTGGTCACTGATAAGCGAAGCCATTTTGAAAAGATCCGTACTCATAAGGTTCCTCCTTAATTAACATGTATATTTTGATGTTCTCGTTCCGAAATTTTGTGATCCCCGTGGTTGGATCTCCTAATTAAATTTATGTTTAATTACTTCTGATTAAGTTATTCAAACTCACTAATGGACTACCCACCAAGCTCTTATTAAAGTCGTAATCTTTTTTTAACCGTAGAAACAGTTAGCCACATTGAAAGAAACATTAACGAATCCTCGAAAATCTGGGACGATGACATCAGCAAAATTGGACAGTGGCCCTATAACATGCCGCCAGTCTTACCAAAAACCAGGTCATCCATGCAACAACACGACAGGGGTTCCTTCACCCTTTCGAATGTAGTGAATCGTAACGCCTTCCTCATTAACTAGATTAAAATGTTCACCTGGTACTTCTTCGGGCAATAATTCGACACTAGAAATCATTGACATATTAGTCATCCTCCTTGGTATTAAAGATTAACTCAGACTTATTATTTGTTGGTCCGCTTACTTGAAGAGATAATTAAATTAACTTATATCCATGTCATGATCCACTTTGCTTTCAAGTGGTAAAGTACCTGTAAAAAACAAGAAAGAGGCTAAACAGGCACATATAAAAATCAGAATACAACTGACCGACGTTGGAAGCTTGAAGCATAACTCGATTGATATGCCTAAGAGTGATGCTAGACTAAAAAGTAGACACAGATTGTTATAATAAATATATAAATTTTTAACGAGGTGTGTCTATTGGCTAAAGGAAATGGAAAACGTTATGACGAAACATTTAAAAAAGAAACGGTAAAGTACATTGCGGAGAATCATAAGTCTATTTCACAGGTTTCCAGGGAAACAGGTGTAAATTCCAATACTTTACACGGCTGGATCAAAAAGTATGGTCAACAGCCTGAAATAAAAGAAGTGCAGACATTTTCCAGCCCTGATGCTGAATTGAGAGCATTAAAAAAACAATTACGTGATCTGGAGGAGGAAAATGAAATCTTAAAAAAGGCGATGCACTACTTCGCGAAAAGCCCTCGGTAAAATACGAATTCATTCATGAAAATCACTCCCAATTCCGAGTGGAGAAGATGTGCAGTGTTATGGGGGTTTCCAAAAGCGGTTACTTCAAATGGTTAAAACGGCCCAAAAGCGACAGACAGAAACAACATGAGAAATTATCACAAAAGATATTACAAACCCACCTAGAATTTAAGCAACGTTATGGAAGTGTTAAAATCGCCAAAACTCTTAATAGACGTGGCATAAAAGTAAGTGTTCGTACGGTCTCACGTATTATGACAAAGAACCAGTGGAAGTCTTGTACAGTCAAAAAATACAAGGCCACAACCAATTCGAAGCATAAGCATCCGGTAAGTGAAAACGTCTTGGATCGCCAGTTTAAGGCTTCTAAACCTAATCAATTGTGGGTAACGGATATCACGTACATCCCGACCGATAAGGGATGGTTGTATCTAGCGACCGTAATGGACTTGTATTCTCGTAAAATAGCAGGTTGGGCGATGGACAAAACCATGACAAAGGAATTAGTTATCTCTGCTTTAAAGATGGCTTACAAGCGTCAAAAACCAGAAAAAGGCGTCATTCATCACTCAGACCGAGGTGTTCAATATGCTTCATCTGAATATCAAAAACTATTAAATAAGTATAATATGATAGGCAGCATGAGCCGAAAAGGAAACTGTTACGACAATGCTTGTATTGAATCTTTTCACGGCATTCTTAAACGTGAGCTGGTCTATCAGACCAAGTACAAAACTAGAGAAGAAGCAAAGAAATCAT
>JAUZPL010000009.1 GCA_030705955.1 Bacillota bacterium
CCCGCGGAAAGCGAAGCGCCTGGAGCGCAAATCAACAGACCAGTTTAAAAGCTTTATATAAATATTATAACAAATTAACGCGGTGAATTGTTGAATGGAATTTATAAAATAAAAGACTGCCGAAACTTTTTCGACAGCCTGTGAAATAACATGGCATTAGCCATGTTATTTCCCTTTAAAAACAGGTTTCCGCTTTTCTAAAAATGCTTGTAAAGCCTCAAGTCGGTCATCTGTTGGTATTGTTTTTTCATACGCTTTTTGTTCAATCTCAAGTCCTTGTTGAAAATTTACGTCCATTCCGTTTTTTATAGCTAGCTTTGCCTGTTGGATGGCTATTGGTCCATTCATTAGCATCTCCTCTGCAAATGCCAGACTCTCGGATAATACCTTGGTATTTGGGACCACCTTTGTTAAAAGCCCAAAGGACATAGCCTCCTCTGCAGGAAAACGTTTAGCAGTTAAAATAAGCTCTAATGCTTTTGCAGTTCCTATTAACCGAGGAAGGCGCTGCGTCCCACCGGCACCAGGTATAATAGCTAAACTTGTTTCAGTCAGCCCCATTTGTGAGCCGTAAGCTGCAATTCGAAAATCACATGTTAATGCTAATTCCATTCCGCCCCCAAAAGCATAGCCATTAATTGCAGCAATGGTTGGTTTTGGGAGCTGGTCGATTAGATTAAAAACGGAATTAATTTGATTAAGGTTTCTAATTACCTGTTCATTTGTTAGATTTCTTCGTTCCTTTAAATCTGCTCCGACACTAAATGCTTTTTCACCTGCTCCAGTAAATATCACTGCCCAAATCTCTTGGTTTTGGCTGATAGTTTTAACTTTTCCCTCTAATTGGAGCAGTGTGTCAAAATTAAAAGAATTGAGAGAATCCGCTCGATTGATGGTAACAATTGCAATATGATTGTTTACTTCAAGTAAAATGGAATCCACCTTTTTTTCCCCTTTACCTTTGTTTATTTTGCTTGAGCCACCTGTGTCTTTAAAGCTCTTCTTAAAATTTTTCCTGTTGTATTTTTCGGAAGCTCCTCAATAAAATCGATTGAGCTTGGAACTTTATACTTTGCTAAATACTGCTTACAGTACTCTATTAATTCCTGCTCTGTTAAGTCAGGATTTTTACTTACTACAAAGCTTTTTACCGCTTCCCCCTGATTAGGGTCTGGGATACCAAGTACAGCCACCTCTACTATATCTGGATGGTTATACAAGACCTCTTCAACTTCACGAGGATATACATTGTAACCGCCTACAATGACCATATCTTTTTTTCGATCAACAATATAAAAATACCCTTCCTCATCCTGTCTAGCCAAGTCCCCAGTATAAAGCCATTCATCTCGAATAGTGGCAGCTGTTTCCTCCGGCATTTTGTAATATCCCTTCATAACATTTGGTCCACGTACAATCAATTCACCAACTTGATCCACGGGAACCTCGTCTCCAAGCTCGTTCACTATTTTATTTTCGACATTAAGGATATTTGTTCCAATTGATCCTGGCTTTCTTGGACGATCTAATGGATTAAAACAAGTTACAGGAGATGCTTCAGATAAACCATATCCTTCTGAAATTACAACATTAAATTTTCTTTCAAAATTATTTAAAAGAGCAACCGGCATTGATGCCCCCCCAGATACACATAAACGTAAAGACTGCATATACTCTGGGTTGCCTTCTGGATATTGAAGGAGGAAATTATACATAGTTGGTACACCTGCAAATACAGTCGGAGCAAATTCCTTAGCAATCCTAAAGACTTCTTTTGGACTAAACCTTGGAACGATTAACAAGGTTGCTCCGCTTATTAATGGTGCATTTAAAGCAACCGTTAAACAGAAAACATGAAACATTGGAAGAGCGGTAATAACGCGATCCTGTTCATTCATTTTTAAATAATCACCAGTGTCTTTTGCATTGCTATACAAATTACGATGTGTTAACATGGCACCCTTTGGTTTTCCTGTTGTTCCGGATGTATAGAGAATAACAGCAACATCATCATCCTCAAGCTCCGGGCCCTTGAAATCAAGATCCCCAGAAGACACAATCTCTGTAAACGGTTTCAATTTTTGGAAAACTGAGAGGTTATGAAAGTTTGGTTGTTCACCTTGCGTTTCTCCTGAATCACAAATGATAAAATGCTCCACCTTCGGTAATTCCAAATGAGTTTTTTCTGCTAAAGGGACCATTAAATCTAAGCCAACAACAACCTTAACATCCCCATTTTTTAAAATATAGCCAATTTCATCTGCTGTGTAAATTGGATTAATTGGAATAGCAGTTGCACCCAATCGCATTGCACCGTAATAACTAATGATAAAAGCTGGAGAATTCCCTAAAATTAATGCAATGTGGTCGCCTTGTTTTACCCCTAATTTTTCAAGACCCGATGCAAACTTTGTTACTGCCGTGTCCAGTTCCGCATATGTAGTCGGATGATCCATAAAGAAATACGCATTTTTTTCTGCTTTCTGCAATGCTGTTTTGTGAAGCTGTGTTGAAAGATCCATAGTATTTCCCCTCCCCGTATAATGAATGATTACTCATTCATTATACTATATTCATAAAGATGTAACAATTTTCTAAATTTATTATATTGAAAGAAATTTATGTATTCAAGAATTATTTATTGGTTATGTTCCTCTTCGATTTTATATATTAAAAACAAAGGCCCAATTCAATTGCGAATTGGACCATAATATTTTTCTCTTACCTAGTAGATTAAGTTTATAAACTCTTCTTTTGTGATGTTCCCAAAGTAATGTGGAATATCCACTTCGGCAAGTGCCTTTTCAATTTCTCCCTTTTCATACCTAGTATTGGTTAGTATTTCTTCAATTTCACTAACATCTCCCACACCAAAGAAATCTCCATAAATTTTGCAATTCTCAATCATCCCTTTTTCTACTTCAAGTCTTACATCAACTTGTCCAACAGGGAAACGGTGTGAGTGCTGTAAATTAAATTTTGGAGACTTTCCGTAATTCCATTCCCAATTCTGGTATCGTTCTTTTGAAAGCTGGTGAATTTTTCCCCAATCCTCTTCTGTTAAAACATATTCAGGGATATCTTCCTCACCCTCAAAAATGTATTTTAATAACAAGGAACGAAATTCTTCAATATCCATTTTTGTTTCAAGGAATTCAGAAATATTGGCTACTCTGCTGCGGATTGATTTAATCCCTTTTGATTCTATTTTATCCTTTTTCACTTTTAAAGCTGAAACAACATGGTCCATCTCTGAATTAAAAAGTAGAGTTCCGTGACTGAACATACGGCCCCTAGTTGAAAACTGAGCATTACCTGATATTTTTCTTCCTTCAGCTAATAAATCATTCCGTCCGCTCAGCTCTGCATTGACTCCTAACTTTTGCAATGCTTTTACAACTGGTTCAGTAAATTTACGGAAGTTGTGAAAGCTTTCACCATCATCTTTCGTAATGAAACTGAAATTTAAATTACCAAGGTCATGGTACACAGCTCCTCCTCCAGAAAGACGGCGAACCACAATAATACCATTATCCTCTACATATTCAGTATTAATCTCTTCAATAGTATTTTGGTTTTTCCCAATAATAATGGATGGCTTATTTATGTAAAATAATAAGTAGGTTTGATTAATATCAAGATTTTTCAATGCATATTCTTCTATGGCTAAATTGATGCGTGGATCTGTTATTCCCTTATTGTCGATAAATAACATTTTATGATTTCTCCCTTTTAAAGTGTAATAGTTAAAAATTCCTCAGCAAGTGCAACGATACCAGAGTATTCCTTCGATGCTTCACTGACTAGGTCAGGCAAATGACCATATTGCGGCAAATGCGTTAGAATTAACTGTTTTACGGATGCTTGTTCAGCAAGCTTTCCCGCTTCTGTGCTTGTCATATGTCCAGCTGATTTCCCGTCCTGATGTCCGTAAAAATTACATTCACACAATAATAAATCAGCATTTTTACTAAAATCAATAAATTCTGCTTTAAAGGAACTATCCCCTGTATACACAATTGTTTTTCCGTCAGCTGAAATTCTCATGGCATAACATGGAACTGGATGATTTGTTTTTAAGAATGTAACCTGAAATGGACCAACAGTAAGAGCCTCTTCAGGAACATAAGCTACCCCTTTTGTAACCTCCTTAAATGTTAATTTAGTAAATTCTGTTTGATTAAAATGATGGCCATAGATAGGGAGATTAGTCATGCCAGATCCAAGTAATCCTTGGATAAGTCTAGCGTGCTGAAGAACTCCGATATCAGCGATATGATCTGGATGATAATGCGAAAGTAGGACAGCATTCAGTTCCTCTGGTTGAAGAATATTTTGCATTTTCGAAAGTACACCACTTCCGCAATCAAGCAGAAGTTGAAACCCATTATGTTCAAGCAAGTATCCAGAGCTTGCCCCATTTCTTTTCGGATAACCACCCCAAAAACCTATAACGGTTAATTTCAATCTTCATCCCTCCAAAGGCCTATACTTTTACTATACTCAAAAAAAAAAGTTTTTCATATCCTTTTACCATATAGAAACTTTTCAAAGATTATTGTATAATTAAATTCTTTATTTTAAAAGCAAGACAACATATGTACTATCATTAATAATAAAAGTGATAGCAAAAATGCTACCACTTTTATACTATCTCCAACCTTTCTGGACATGTATATACATTTAAAGCTTCATTTCGAATAAATCCTATAGTAGTAATTCCCAGCTGTTCTGCAAGCTGCAAAGCAAGCTCAGTTGGTGCAGATTTAGATAAAACCATTTCACAACCAATTTTCGCTGTTTTCATTAAGATTTCGGAGGAAATTCTGCCGCTGAAAACAAGCAACTTATTGGAAATGGTAATTTTATTTTTTAAACAGTACCCATATATTTTATCCAAGGCATTATGACGACCAATATCCATTCTGCTTAAGATTATTTCATCTTGATTACATAGCGCAGCATTATGCACTCCCCCTGTAGATTGGTATGTAATGGATGAGGCCTGCATTTTATCCATTAATTTAAAGCAATCAGTGGAGGATATTTTTACTCTGACTGTATTCATCCTTTTTGTATTAATAGCATCATTTACAAAAACAAAGCCTTGCCGGCTCATTCCACAGCACGAAGTGATATAACGTTTGTTATGGAAGTTTTCGTAATAGGGGTTACATTTATTCGTTTTCACATGAACAAAACCATCTTTTTCTTCTAACCAAAGCTCCTCAATTTCTTCATAGCGGCGGACAATTCCTTCCGAGGCTAAAAAACCAACCACTAAATCCTCTATATGCTCAGGGGTACATACGAGTGTAACAAATTCTTTTCCATTTATTTTAATTGTTACTGGATATTCTGTTACTATATTATCTTCCGTTTGTATTGTATGTCCTTTTTCAAGCCGGAGAATTTCTCGTTTAACCTCTACTGGTTTCAATCCTTTCACCTGCTTTTAAAAGAAGTCAGTGAAATAACCTGGGTTACATTTTAAGAAACCAGGTTATTTTCAGTATTAAAAAGCCCAATTTTCATAGTGATTCCATTTTCGATCTTCCCTACAGCTTTCACATACATGAAGAGTGACTGACTCAAAAGATTCTTGATTTTCTTTTTCATTTTCCTCTTTTGTTCCACAAATCTCACAAATTTTCACTTACTATCACCCTTTCCTACCTTAATTGTTAATTTCATATCCCGCTTCAATTACTGCTTGTTTAAAATCCATAAGAGAGGCCATTCGTTTATCAAAGGAAAAGACAGCTTCATTTCTTGATAAATGGACTTCTGCTTTGTTTAGTCCCCATACATGTTCAATTGCATCAAGGACTTTGCTAGCATCTGTTTCATTAACCATATTTTTAATAACAAAGAGACCTGACTCCATGCCAACCTTCCTTTCTTAATGACTTTCCTTTCGATTTCGTAAAAATACTTCACCTAGACCGTCCATAAAATCGACCATTGTTGTCATTGCAGCCCTTATTTCAGGGCTCCAAAGCCGTTTTCGGAGCTTCCAAAGGCTTTGTTTTTCCCCTTTTTCTCCTGTTTCAGAAAGCCGTTCTAATCCATGGCCAACCCCATCAAGAATAGTGTTAAGCTGGCCTGGCTTAAGCGTTCCTAAAAATTCAATGGTGTTCATTCCATTTTTTATAATATTTCTCATCGTTGGCTGATTCACCTGATGAATCGCAATGGCTCCAATTTCCGTTCGCTGCTTCAATATTGCATGCACTGTCTCTAAAATTTTAGTATCATGCAATTCCTTCAGGATTTGAATAGTTTGAATGATTGCTTCACTATTTTTACCTAGTTCCTGAAGAACCTTTTCTATAGCTTCCGTTTGTTCTTCCTTTTGGTTAGGTATTTCTTTTCTAATTTGTGTGATAGCCTTCGCCATAGTCATCTCCCCTTACATTTAGTATTTCTGGAATTGGTGTAAAATCAGAACGCTTCCATTTTTCTTCCACTTTTACACTTAATTGTGGAATTCGATTTCCGAAACGATGATTATGTTTAGGTAATGGAGACTCCCCTTCCAATTCTAAAACCTCCATTTTTACACCTGTTTCCTTATAGGCAGGTGTATGTGTAATGATATCGTGATAACTGCTTGTTAAACGGTTAACTGCTTCGATATCTTCACTTGTATTCATCGTTAAATAAAGTTCATTTCCTTTTACACGATCCGTTACAATGACTCTAACCTTCACTTCACCATATGGAGAAGTTAACTCTACTAAAGAACCGTCCTGTACCCCCCGTTCTTTAGCCAATTCTAAGGAAACTTCCAACCAAGGATGTGGAACTTTATGCGTAAGTCCCTCTGAACGATAGGTCATATTCCCTTCATGAAAATGTTCTAATAGCCGACCATTATTAAGATGTAAGTTAAATTCTTCTCCTGCTTCAAATGGTGGTGTCCAGTCTACCGGGAACAGTCTTGCCTTTCCATCAGGTAATCCAAAACGCTCTTTATATAAAAGCGGTGTGCTTGTTCCATCCTTCAAAACAGGCCAAAGTTGACTATTCCATTCCTCTAGGCGATCATAGCTCACACCAGCAAACATGTTAGCTAGGCTTGCAGCTTCAGCCATAATCTCACTTGGATGCTGGTAGTTCCAATTTGCACCAAGCCGGTTTGCAAGCTCTTGGAAAATCTCCCAATCTGACTTTGAGTCTCCTAACGGCTCAAAAACCTTATAAAACCGTTGAATTCTTCTTTCTGTATTCGTAAAGGTTCCATCTTTTTCAAGACTAGGTGCAGCTGGTAAAACAACATCTGCAAATTGAGCTGTTTTACTAAAAAACATATCTTGAACAACAAAGAATTCCAGCTTTTCAAAGGCTGCATCTACATGATTTGAATTTGCATCAACTAAAGACATATCTTCTCCAAAAAGATAAAGTGCCTTTAATTTTCCTTTATCCATTCCTTCAACCATGTGATGGTTGTCAAGTCCAGGTTCCTCTGGAAGTTTCACACCCCATGCATTTTCATATTTTTCTCTGACCTCATGGTCCTGAACAGGCTCATATCCTGGCATCCAGGTAGGCATTGTGCCAAAATCACATGCACCTTGAACATTATTATGTCCACGTAATGGGTAAGCACCTGTTCCTGAACGGCCAAAGTTACCAGTCATTAAAAGTAGGTTTGCAATGGCTGTGCTTGTATCAGTTGCGCCTTTATGCTGGGTTACCCCCATTGCCCATAAGATACAGGCTGTTTTTGCATCATGAATCATTTGAGCTATTTTAATTAATTCATCCTTTGTAAGGCCAGTCATTTCCTCAGCATATTCCAAAGTAAATTTCTCAAGAGAGGCTTTATATTTTTCAAACCCATTTACGCGATTTTGTAGAAACTCTTTAGCCTCCCAGCCTTGGTCCAAAATATACTTTGTTACTGCAGAAATCCATATTAAATCGGTGCTAGGCTTTGGATGAATATGCAAATCAGCTCTTTGTGCCAATTCATTTTCCCGTAAATCAGCCACGAGGAGCTTTTGGCCAAACAGTTTATGTGCACGTTTTATCCGAGTAGCCAATACTGGATGTGATTCAGCAGGGTTTGCCCCAACAATGATGATTAAATCGGAATTCATAATATCTTCAATTGTTCCTGAGTCCCCACCGATTCCAACTGTTCTCAAAAGGCCGGCAGTTGCAGGAGATTGGCAATATCTTGAGCAATTATCCACGTTATTTGTACCCATAACGGCCCTAGCAAATTTTTGGAACAGAAAGTTTTCTTCATTGGAACATTTAGATGAAGCAATATACCCAATCGAATTTGGGCCATATTTCCTCTTAATTAACCTAAGCTTATCTGCAATAAGGCCCAATGCTTCTTCCCAGGTGGCCTCTATAAATTCAGTTCCTTTTCGAATCAATGGTTTTGTCAAACGCATTTCACTGTTAACAAAGTCCCAGCCCCATTTTCCTTTCACGCAAGTGGAAATGCCATTCACCGGTGCCTCTGTATGGGTTTGTATTTTTAAAATTTCACGATCCTTCGTCCATACCTCAAAGGTACAGCCAACCCCACAATACGTACAAACTGTCTTTGTCCGCTTTGTTCTTGCTCTACGCATGGATGCTTCTACTTCCGAAATAGCAAAAATCTCTTGGTATCCGGGTTCTACTTCTTTCGTTAATTCAATCATTGGACCAAGAATCTTTGGAGGAATTCCTGTTAAATAACCGGCATTTCCTAGCATTGATTTTTCCATGAGAGCATTACATGGACAAACACTGACACAATGTCCACATGATACACAAGAGGATTGATCAATAGGGACATCATGATCCCAAATAACTCTTGGAACTTCTCTGTTCCAATCTATGGTTAAAGTTTCATTTACCTGTAAGTCTTGGCATGCCTCTACACATCTTCCACACAAAATACATTGATCTGGCTCATAGCGGTAAAAAGGGTGTGAATTATCAGGTGGATAAGGCTTTGCGGTAAATGGATATTTCTGATGCTCTACCCCCATTAGCTCTACTGTATTGTGAATCGTGCAATTTCCATTATTGTTATCACACACCGTACAATATAGCTCATGATTCTTTAAAATTCGATCCATTGCTTCATTTTGAGCATCCTTTACAAGGGTTGAAGAAGTATCAATTTTCATCCCTGGCTCAAGCCTAGTAGCACAAGAACGAACCAAGTCTCCATTGACATTTACATAACATGTATCACATGTTTGAATGGGACCAAGATTCGGATGATGACAAATACTTGGAATAAAGATATCTTTTTCTCGGGCTGCTTCTAATATGGTTTGCCCCTTTTTTGCTTCTAAATCTTTTCCATCAAATTCTACTAAGAAGGTTAAATCCTCCACTTCATTTCCTCCTTCACCACTTAATTACATTCTTTTAGGAGTCGGAACTAAACTCATATTTATAAGCAAACCAGTAAATCAAAGAAACAAACATGCTTCCACCAACGGCATTTCCTAAAAAAACAGGAATAAAGTTTCTTACATAATCACCCCAATTAAGCTGTCCAGCAAAAATAGCAGCTGGTATAACGAACATATTTGCAACAACGTGCTGAAACCCTATAGCAACAAAGCCCATAATCGGAAACCAAATTGAAAGAATCTTCCCACTCATATCCTCTGACCCATATGCAAGCCAAAGTGCAAGGCCCACTAACCAGTTACAGCCAATTGCAGAAAAAAAAGTTGGTCCAAATCCCTCAAGCAGCTTACCTTCGGCAATTGCAACAGTTTTTGTTAAAAAAGGTCCATCACTTGTTAATCCTGCTAAATGTCCAAACACATATGCTACAAAAACCGCTCCAACAAAATTACTAACAGTAATCCAAAACCAGTTAATGATCAGTTTTCCAAAGGAAACCTTTCCTGCAAAAAATGCCATAGAGACAGCCATCATATTTCCTGTTAACAATTCAGCTCCAGCCAAAATAATAAGAATGAGACCAAGTGGAAACACGGATGCACCCAAAAAGGTTCCGAATGTTCCCCAATCCTTTGGTAAATTAGCCGTCACACGAATATCTAACAAATACCCAATCGCAATAAATGCACCACCAAGAAATCCTAAAATAATCATCGTTCCAAAAGGGAGATTTGCTTTTTTTATTCCAGTTTCAACAGACAGTTTAGTAATTTGGTGTGGTTTAAGAAATCCCATAAGATTACCTCCTACATGGTTCAAGTAATAATATTTACTTATAAGGAAATTTTATTATTGTTCGCATATAGGAAAGTTTAAATTTTTTCCCTAAGTACTTTGTGAATGCCAAGTTTTCCTCACCATAAAAAAAAGGAAGCTGTTCCAATTGAACAGTTTCCTTTTACATTTGAATATTTAAAAAACCCAAGACGCTTTGAACTGCCTTTTCCCCTTGGTCAATACAGTCAGGAACACCGATTCCCTCGTATGAAGACCCTGCCAAGAATACTCCAGGCAATTCTTCAGTCACATGTTCATATATTTCTTTAAGTCGCTGTTTATGTCCAACCGTATATTGCGGCATGGCATTTTTCCAACGTGAAATAACAAAAAACTCAGGATCCATGGTAATATCCATTGTTTTATTTAAATCATCAAGGACAATTTTTACAATTTGATCATCTGAAAGTTCAACGATGGTTTCGTCTCCTGCTCTTCCTACGTAACAGCGCAACAATGCCTTTCCCTCTGGTGTGGAATGTTCCCATTTCTTATGTGTCCATGTACAAGCTGTGATCGTGTAATCACTATTTCTTGATACAACAAACCCAGTTCCATCAATGTCCTTCTTAATCGCTTCTAAAGGAAATGCTAGTGCAACCGTAGCGACAGAGGTAGAAGGAACAATTTTAAAAGAATCAAAGAAACTATAATCTGAAAACATTACCTGAGTTGCTTTATGGGGTGTTGCTGCCACAATGCAATCAGCCATTAAGGTTTCCCCATTATTTAAATAAATTTCGTATTCATTCCCGTTTTTTGTCACCTTATTTACACGGTGGCCTTTTAAAATCATATTTGGGTCTAATTTAGATTCAATTGCTTCCGCAAATGATTGAAGGCCTGTTTTAAACGTTAAGAATACACCCTGCTTTTTCGGTTCAGAGCTACCTGACGTTTTAGGCTTTGGAGGTGCAGCTTTTTTCATACCTAAAATGAGACTGCGATATTTTTGTTCAACCTCGTAGAATTGCGGAAAAGTTGACATCAAACTTAACTGATCAATATCACCTGCATAAATCCCTGATAATAGAGGCTCAATTAAATTTTCAACAACTTCATCACCCAATCTTCTTCGGAAAAATTGACCTAATGACTGGTCTTTTCCGCTTTCTGATCTTGGTAGAATAAAATCCGCTGCTGCCCTTAATTTACCGCCGAGAGAAAATAAACCTGTTGTAATAAAAGGACCAATTTCCGTTGGAATCCCCATGATTGAACCGCCAGGCATTGAATATAGCTTTTCATCTACTAATACGTATGATTTACCAGTAGAATTATGGACCAACTGATGTTCCATGCCAACTTCTTTTGCCAGTCTAGTAATACTAGTTTTCCTAGCTAAAAAAGAATCAGGTCCTCTTTCTATAGTAAAACCATCCCTAACAACTGTTTGCATTTTTCCACCAAGGTGGTGGGATGCTTCAATTAGCTTGATTTCAATTGGCAGGCTCTTTTCCCTTACAATCTTTTGAAGATAGAAAGCTGTAGTAAGACCAGCTATCCCACCTCCAAGAATGGCAACCTTCTTCTTTTCTTCCGTCACGGAGGCCACCCTCTTTCCTTTTTAATCGTATTAATTAGTTAAGTTCTAATTTTTTAAGTATCACTGTTGAAAGGGTATCAATAAATTCAGGGTTAACATTCGGCATTTCAGGTCGGTAATAACTTGCTCCTACCTCGTCTACTACAACTTTACATTCATAATCATTATCATATAAAACTTCAAGATGCTCACATACAAAGCCAACAGGTGCAAATACAAAAGCTTTATAGTGTTTTTCTCTTGCTAACATTCTTATTAAATCCTGAACATCTGGACCAAGCCATGGTTCAGGCGTTTTGCCTGCGCTTTGCCATCCAACTGCATAATTTTCAATGCCGGTTTGTTCTGAAATGAACTCAGCCGTTTCCTGAAGCTGTTTAGGATATGGATCTCCATATTGTAAAATCTTCTCAGGTCAACTATGTGCAGAAACAATTAGCACCGAATTTTCTTTCTCATCTTGAGGCATCTTACTATACACTTTATTGATCTGTTTAGACCAAAAATCAATAAATTTCGGTTCATTGTACCAGCTTTCAACTGAGATAATTTTCGGTCCACCCAGCTTTTCAGCCTCTTCTTTTGCTCTATCATTATAGGACTTTACACTAAATGTTGAAAAGTGAGGAGCTAATACAATACTAATAGCCTCTTTAATCCCATCATCATACATTTGCTTTACTGTATCCTCTATAAATGGTTCAATATGCTTTAAACCAAGGTACATTTTAAATTCAATTTGATCCTGTTCCTGATTTAAATGTGTTTCAAGCTGTTTTGCCTGTTCCAAGGTTATTTTACCAAGAGGAGAAATACCACCAATTGCCTCATACCGATTTCTAAGGTCCTCTATTAATTCAGGCGAGGGCTTTCGCCCATGACGAATATGTGTATAATAACGTTCCAAATCTTCTTCTTTATATGGAGTACCATAAGCCATTACAAGTAGGCCCATTTTCTTTTTTGTCATTTTCCGCACCTCTTTAAAAATCTTAGCCAAAAAATTTGGTATTTTTAATCAGGTTATTTTCCCCAATAAAAACTACTTATACTATTGTGCCAAAAAATCGGACAACTTTCCAATTTTAACACTATAAATAATTTGTTTAAGATTATTTGCTTAATTTGGAAGCGGAATATTCATGTATAAAGGAAGTTAATTTTTTCAAAACTTCTGGTTTTACTTGTGGGAAAACACCATGGCCTAGATTAAAAATATATCCATCTCGTTCCATACCTTGATCTAAAATAGCTTTCGCTTTTTCCTCTATTACTTCCCAAGGTGCAAGTAAAATAGCAGGATCTAAATTACCTTGTACCGTTTTTTGAATTCCGAGTTGTCTTGCTTGGCTAATAGACAGGCGCCAATCTAGCCCTACAACATCCAACGGAAGATCATTCCATTCAAGAGCGAGATGGCTTGCTCCCACACCAAACATAATCAACGGTGCTTTTTCTGCTTTCAAAGCAGAAAAAATTCTCTCCATAACAGGTTTTATGTAGGTACGGTAATCTTCAACATTTAAAGCCCCTACCCATGAGTCAAAAATCTGTATGGCACTAGCACCAGCCTTAAGTTGAGATTCCACATACGTAATAATCATATCGCCCAGCTTATCCATTAGGGCGAACCATGCCTTTGGTTCAGCATACATAAAGGCTTTTGTTTTATTATAATTTTTTGAAGGTCCTCCCTCAATCATATAGCTTGCAAGAGTGAATGGAGCACCTGAAAATCCTATTAGAGGAACAGATAATTGTTCTGTAGTCAAAAGTTTAATGGTTTCAAGAACATACGGTACATCCTCTTCAGGGTGGATTTCTCCTAATTTTTCAACATCTGCTAGAGAGCGAATTGGATTTGCAATGACAGGACCAATTCCGCCTTTAATCTCAACTTCTACACCAAGAGCCGGAAGCGGTGTCATAATATCCTTATAAAGGATAGCCGCATCAACATTGTAATTTTCAACTGGGAGACGTGTTACATATGCACAAAGTTCAGGTTGATGTGTAATTTCAAACAAAGAATATTTTTCTTTAATTTCCCGGTATTCTGGCTGTGAACGGCCTGCCTGGCGCATGTACCAAACAGGAACATAATCCGTTTTCTCTCCTCTTGCCGCTTTTAAAAATGTTTCATTTATTGTTTTTACCATAAAAAATATCCACCTTTCTAAATGCATGCCCTGCTAAACATTTTAATATATATAGCTGTAAAGTTAAACGTTATCTGTCACTGATATGAATATCCCAAAATGGGAAATAATAAGCTGTCTCCACTATAACTATTAATCTTATTAGTGTATAGATAACAAAAATAAGTGTCAAAAAAAAGTCGTTTTTAAGTTTGCAAAATTGTATAAAAAGGAAATGTGCAAAAACTAATTAATGGGGTGAAAAAAATATGAAAGTTTATATGACCATAGGAACATTTGATTACCTAAAAGAGCTAAGAAAAAAATACCAGAATGAGAAAATGTTGTTAATGCTTAATCAAGATGATGCTTTATTACTTCATGAAACAATTGGCGAAACCGTCTTTAAGGAACCAAGAAGCTATGAGGTTTTTGATTCGCTCGGGGAAATGAGGGCAGGAGAATTTGTTGTAATGAACAATATCCCTGTATCAGATGAAGGACGCCCTTTATTTGAACACCGATTTAAAAACAGGCCAAAAACGATTGAGAACGAACCAGGCTTTGTTGCAATTAGAGTCCTTAGACCTTTACTATCAAATACCTATGTCATTCTCACAGGTTGGAAAGACGAAAATTCCTTTTTGCAATGGCAACACTCTAAAGCCTTCACATCATCACATGAGGGTAAAAAAGATGAATTTAATTCACAACCAAAAATATTCACCAGCACATCATACCTTACTAAGTTCCAAATATCTGATTAGGTACCTAAGGATGGAGTGTGGATCCTTTTGGACTTGCAAGATGAAATCTAGTCCCTGTATTAATTGGGCTCATTGTCACAACCATAGTTGCTATTTTCATTATTTAAAAAGAAAAGCCACCTGGCACGATTCCTTTTTAAAATGTGCTTGGTGGCGTTTTAAGTATCCGTAAACGGTATGCGTTCTTTGCTGTATTTCCTAAATGCTTCATGAGATGATGGTTGGCATACCCACCTACCACTGCCCCAATCCATGGAACGAGCTGAAGCAATTTTGCCAAATCAATATAGTCTCTATATTCCTGTTGAAACTCTCTCCAATCCAAGTCGGCCAATTGTGTCTTTTTTTCTTCCCAGTTTTCGATTATATACAGTGTATTCCTTCTTGTTGAATCACTTGAAAAAGCTAACTGAAAAATATAAAGAATAAATAATCTTTCCTCATATTCGCTCCTATCAAATCCATAAATAGCTGCTGCCTCAAATAAAAATCTCATTTTTATTGTTAATAGCAATGGAAAATCTGTCATGCCAATTAAAAGCCCGCCAGCACCAGTACCAGCTCCCTCTACCAATGCTGCTTTTTGGTAAAAAGAAATTTTCTTTTCTACTAATTCATCTTTTTCAGCAAGAGATAGCCCCATTGCCTGATTCCTATTTGTCGTTACTTGCGACCCAAACAACGTTACTTTTATCATGGTTTTTATACTTTCTGTTATGAAATGATGGAACTTTTCTGGAATGAAGCCATTTAGCCTTTTTTGTGTTTTTTTAGATAAACGGCTTATCATTCCTGATTTCCTCCACATTTTCCTTCTCCACTCTTCCACTTCATCAAATACCATTAATTCATACTCATTCATAAATTCCAGCCCTTTTTAAAAAATCCTCTTTCACAAGAAAGAGGATTTTAACCGATTTTTACTGTACATGAAGACGAATAAAGAATTAAAAATCAATCCCGCCAATATTTCATAAAGGGCAATCGATATCTCTCCCTTTATGAAGATAAATATAGCAAAAAGAATGGTTTGCACACTTAGAATTAGCATTAATAAAAAATGAAATGCCCATAGTTTCATTTTTAGTGAAACTGGATATAAATCAACCCATAATTTATTTTGATGATGATTCCAAAGGGGAAGTAACTGAAAGCCTGTTAAGTATAAAAATAAAATAGCCAGAAATACTTCACCAATCCCAAACGACACAAAATATAAAGCAAGGATGCCAATAACAGATAAACGGATAAAAAGACCTAGATAATCACTTGAACGTAAAAACGTTCTGGAAAAAAGATAGAGATACGAATGTTTTTGATTAAAGACAATGGGTTTTAAAAGGAAGTCCAGCCACCTTCTACGATGAACAGATTCTTTAAGCTTTGGCACATCTGTAAATAAATTCGCAAAGCGGTAAAATGAAGTTAATCTTTTTTCTTCCTGATCAATTAAAGTGTCCCATTTAAGACCATTATTCTTTGTACGAATATATAATACACGGTAATAAACAATCATTACTATAACAAGAAGTAACAAAATGAGCAGACTACCATGTTTCAGTAAAAAAAAGGTAAAACTAACATTGAGAATAAAACGCAAAATGAAATCATTTACATGGATATAATTTGGAATAAGATAGTGTATTCGCCAGTATACTGCCAAGTTCCATCCTTTAATAACCAATAAGGCAATAAAAAAAGGAAGCAGTGCATGGAAACCATTTTTGTTAACATGTGCATATAAAGGCATTAAAACTGCAAGTACAATTAGGAAAATGTAACCTTGAAAAATAAGGCTGGCACTACCTGACCGAAAAAAATAGCGGTTCATTTTATTTTCTAAAGGCAGTAAAAACACCCGATCTGCCTCCAGCAAAAAATTATAAACAGGGCTATACGTTAATGCGATCCCAAGCAAAATAGCCATAATCCATTCAACAGGAAAATTCAATGGAAGAGTTTGAATCCATTTCTGGTAATAATACGCTCCTCCTCCAATTAAAAAAACCATGACAATAACTAAATGTCCATTAAATATGTAGCGAAGATATCTTCCTAAATCTTTTATACGCTGATTAAAGCGATCCTTCCATAGCTTTGTATCATCAAACATAATTTTCTTCCTTTGTTAATTGTATATATAGGTCATCTAATGAGGCATTAGGCATAGAAAATTCTTTACGTAAATCTTCAAGTGTCCCATTTGCTCGAACCTTCCCCTCATGAAGAATCACAAAACGATCACAATATTTTTCCGCAGTTGTTAAAATATGTGTAGACATTAAAATTCCTGCCCCATTGTCTTTCATTTTCTTCATCAAGTCTAATAAAGATTGAATCCCAAGTGGATCTAATCCAACAAAGGGCTCGTCAACAATATAGAGGGATGGCTGCACCAAAAAAGCACACATGATCATGACCTTTTGTTTCATGCCCTTAGAAAAATGGGCAGGAAACCATTTAAGACGTTTTTCCATTCTAAATTCTTTCAACAGGCTTTCTAACCTTTCTTCAAATGTCTTTTTATCTAATTGATAGGCCATCGCGGTTAACTCCAAATGCTCAGCCAACGTTAATTCTTCGTATAGAATTGGCGTTTCAGGAACAAAAGTAAACATTTTCCGATAGTCGTCCTTGTTTCTTGTAAAAGAGATACCGTTAATTTTTATTTCTCCTTGGTGCGGTTCCATTAAACCTGTTATATGTTTGATTGTTGTACTTTTTCCTGCTCCGTTTAGTCCAATTAAGCCAACTAGTTCTTTTTCATTCACTTCAAATGAAACATTTTTTAATACAGGATTCCTTGTATAGCCTCCTGTAAGATTTTCAATTGACAATAAAGGCATTTTCAACGTCCTTCCTTGCTTTATTCAATTTCATTTTAACAAATTACTTCGTGAAAAAATAGGGAATCAAATTTGTTTAAAAATGCATGCATATTGTTTCTTTAACGGGACATCATAATTATCGAAGGGGAACAACAAATAGATGATTAAAAAATCATCCAAAATTGAAATGAGGTGTCTCTAGCAGACAAGATCCTTTCAATACGTTAGCTTCAAAACGTTCCAAATAAGGGGATGGTTGTTTTGCACAATGCATGTCACCATGTGATGTTCAGATAACACCAGATACGTTAATTGTGAAATAAACTAAAAAAGAGGTGATTATCAAAGATCAATCTAACTTAGCTTTTATGTTTAAAAACATATAAAGATGATTAGGGGATGGTAAGCTTGAACAATGATCACTCTTTCCAAAAAAAAACACTAAATGACAAATGAGGTGTTTACTAAAGAAAGTGCCTAAATAGAACGAAAAACAAGAAGCAATTCCCCTTCAAAAGGGCAGGATTCCATGCGAATCCTGCCTTTATTTTTTTTATTTCTTTATTTATATGATAAAATACGGTCAAAACAATGTTGAAGGGTTGGATCAAAAATGAGTGATTGTATTTTTTGCAAAATCATTAACGGGGAAATTCCTGCGGCAAAGGTTTTTGAAAACGAACATGTATTAGCCTTCCTAGATATAAGCCAGGTTACTAAAGGGCATACTTTAGTCATTCCTAAAGTACATAAGGAAAATTTATTTGAACTAACACCTGAAATTGCCTCACACCTATTTGAGGCAGTACCGTCTATTGCAAACGCACTAAAAATAACCTTTAATCCAGTTGGCTTAAATGCTGTAAATAATAACGGAGTACAGGCTGGACAAAGCGTCTTTCATTTTCATCTCCACTTAATTCCACGTTATGGCAAAGGGGATGGTTTTGGAGCAGTATGGAAAAACAATCAAAGTGAGTATACCTCACAAGATTATCAAATCATGGCTGAAAATATTCGCAAACATATCTAGGAGGTAAATCTAGGTATTAAATTGTCAGAATTTAGCTATCTCTTTTTTTATTCTTATGATATAATATTCATACGTTTATCGCTGTGGGCAATTAGCGCACTACAGGAGAAACAAAAAAACAAATGCTATAGATTAGCAGAGGAGAGAAGAGAAATGAATACGAAGAATCTTGTTGCCTTATCCTTATTAATTGCGATTGGGGCAGTGTTACATGCTGTTATTCCACCTATTTTTCTTGGAATGAAACCCGATATGATGCTTACCATGATGTTTTTAGGTATCTTTCTTTTTCCGGAAATTAAAAATGTGGTACTCCTAGGGGTTGTAACTGGATTAATCTCAGGAATAACAACCACTTTCCCAGGTGGATTATTTCCGAATATTATTGATAAGATCATAACATCATTGCTTATTTTCGGTATCTTTTTATTGCTTAATAAGTACCGTAATTCGATTGTAAGTGTTGGAATCCTTACAGCATTAGGAACATTGATTTCAGGCACAGTCTTCTTAACATCCGCTTTATTTTTAGTTGGTCTTCCAGGACCATTTGTTGGATTATTCACAGCTGTTGTATTACCAGCTGCGGTAATTAATACAGTTACAATGGTCATTCTTTATCCTATTGCATCAACTATTTTTAAAAGAACAAAATTGGTTACACCAGCACTTGCAGAAAATCAAAAATTGTAATGGTCAAAAAGAACCCTTTTGGGTTCTTTTTTTATTTCCATTCAGGAAAATAAAGAAAATAAAAGACCAAATAGAAAAAAGATCACTCCACCCGCAGCTAAGGTAACAGCTCTTTTCTTTAACACATGCCTTGGTGGATAAACTCCTGGTCTCTTTGACTCTAAAAGAAAGTGAATCATTCCAATAAAAAAAATAGCACAAATGATAAAAAGGACAATACTTATTCCCCTCATCTTTATCCCCCTTCACCATATAAAAGAGAAAATAGTTTTATATTCATTTATATGAAATTGTCCTTACTCCTATGTACTTGCTGTTCTGTTATTTTTGCAAGAACCCTTATCTAAATTGTAAATATTAATAGAACTTTAAAAATGGTGGAAATTTTAAGGAAAAAATCTTATTATATAAGTAATATTCATTAATAACCTTAATAACGATTATAATTTCTAAAAATTTTGTAAATTTATATCTTTATTAATTTTTATTTTATTGGCATAATGTTAATAGAGAAATAAAAAGTAGGTGAAAATGGGGATGTCGGAAAAACAATATTCAATGAAAGAAGCATTGCTTTTTAGCCAACGAATTGCCCAATTGAGTAAAGCATTATGGAAGTCAATTGAAAAGGATTGGCAGCAGTGGATTAAACCTTTTGATTTAAATATTAATGAACATCACATTCTTTGGATTGCGTATCACCTTCATGGGGCATCTATATCTGATGTAGCCAAATTCGGTGTGATGCATGTTTCCACAGCTTTCAACTTTTCAAAAAAATTGGAAGAAAGGGGATTACTAAAATTTTCAAAAAAGGAAAATGATAAGCGAAACACCTATGTAGAATTGACTAAAGAGGGAGAAAGTATTTTGCTTGAACTAATGGAAACCTATGAACCAAAAGGCCATGCAGCTTTTTCAGGGGCACTTCCATTAAGAGACTTATACGGAAAATTTCCAGATATTATCGAAATGATGGCCATTGTACGTAATATTTATGGCGATGATTTTATGGAAATTTTCGAGAAGTCCTTTCGGAATATAGAGACTGAATTTAACGACGATCAAGGTAAACTATGTAAATTAGAAAAGGCTGAAGGAAAATATGCTTAAGGATTTAGGTAATTTTTAAATTCATGCATTAGAGGATCAAAAACATTTTGATTCATGCATGCATTAATTACTTCTTTTCCCTCAACCCCAGCAGGTAAAGAACTTAAAAATTCACTGAAAAGCGGATAAAAATAGACAAATCCTTCCGCTTTTTGTTCTGTCATTTTCATGCTCAATTCATCACATTTTACTAAAAATTGATTTACTACCTTCTCAGAAATTCCTTTTTCAATGATTAACCTATCAAAACTAAGGCTGGGATTCGAAATGAGCCTAAGTAAAAGCTTTTGATGATATTCAAGAAGAGAAATTCGATTGATTAGATCATGTTCGTCCATATTTATTTGCCTCTTTTCAATTGTCAGTGTCAAGTAAAGGGAAAGATCTCTCACTACGTTTTCATGTTAGTTTGATACATTAAATTTCTTTCCATTCCTGGATTTTGCTGTTTTTTAAAGTTTGAATATCCAACTAACTTATCCTTATTTTTTTGCCTATCTTTTTCAATCAATTTTTGTTATTGTAATGAAAGAAAACTTTGCCTTTTTCCTACCCTTTGGTGTTCAAACACCAGATTACCTTACATATGTTAGGAAAAGCTACTTTTCTAGTAATTTCATTCTAACACAGGGGAGGGAATCATTGATGTTCTACATTCTTATCTTTATTGTTTTTGCTATCTTTACATTATTCTATGTAAATAAAATGACTAATTCCCTTTGTATACAAAAAGAAATTCCAGAAGATAGACAACACATTGTTTTTCGGACAATAAACGTGCTAATTACTATTTTACTAGTTTCTTCATTTTTAGAGATATTGTTAACATAATCAAAATAAAAATAGGTCAATCCCATCAACATTTATGGCCATTTTTGGGATGACTCTTTACAGAGGCCAAAGTGAACCTCTCTACATAAGTCGAAAAGCGATGAGACTTCCTCATCGCTTTTCATTTACTATTATTTAGGAAACAGACTCTATAAAACAATACCTTATCCTCTAATTAATAAACCCAAGATGCCCCTATAATAATTAGAAGGATAAAGAGGACAACGATTAAAGCAAAACCTCCGCCAAAACCACCAGATGATGTCATTATGTTTTCCCCCTTTCAATCCACATGAAGATGAAAAGTCTCATGCTTCATTTTAGCAAACCTTCACTGCCCATTTGATAAGCAGAATGATAAGTACTACAATTAGAGCAATCTAGTTCAATAAACTTAGCCCATTGTAATACCACATTTCGTTTACTTCCATATTCTATTCAAACTCAATAAAGGTTGATTAGGCTTGTAACCCCTTTAAGATTTTTTCTTTATTAAACATTGTATTAAGTAATCTTGAATTACAAAAATTGGATTTTGACACATTTTCTTCAAATTAAAGAATACAGTTGAATTAAATTTTTGAACTAATGGCAGTTTATGTTATAGTAAAACTTGTGGATTAAAGGTCCAACAGAATTCTATTTAGGAGAGGTTATCATGAAGAAATGGATACTAGCCCTTACAATTGCTAGTGGGGTTTTGGTTTTAGGAGCATGTAGTCAGAGTAGTTCTGATACGGTTGTTCAAAGCAAAGCTGGTAATATTACAAAGGACGAGCTATATAATGCAATGAAAGCTAAATACGGCAAACAAGCTCTTCAAGAACTTGTCTATGAAAAGGTCCTTTCTAAGAAATACACTGTTACAGATAAGGAACTCAATGCAAAAGTTGCTGATTTAAAGAATCAATTAGGCTCAAACTTTAATGCGGCACTTGCTCAATATGGTTATAAAGATGAAAATGATTTGAAAAAACAAATGAAACTTGGCATGCTACAAGAAAAAGCTGCTATGAAAAATGTAACAGTAACGGATAAAGAATTGAAAGATGCATATGCAAAGTTTCAACCACAAATCCGTGCAAGTCACATCCTTGTTGCTGATTTAAAAACTGCACAAGACATAGAGAATCAACTTAAATCAGGCGCAAAATTTGAAGATCTTGCTAAAAAATATTCAACTGATCCTGGTTCTAAAGACAAAGGTGGGGACTTAGGCTGGTTTGGTACAGGCGTAATGGACCCTGCATTTGAAAAAGCTGCCTATGCTTTAAAATTAAATGAAATTAGCCAACCCGTTAAAACCCAATACGGCTACCATATTATCCAAAAGACAGGCGAAAAGCAGAAACAATCTCTTGCACAAATGAAAAGCCAACTTGAAGAACAAGTCAAATCTTCAAAATTAACGAATGATGTTGTTAATAGCACAATGCAAAAAGAACTTAAGGATGCAGGTGTAAAAATTGATGATAAGGATTTAAAAGATGCATTAAATCCTCAAACAACTCAAGCTCCAACAACTGGACAATAATAGTAAAGGGACCCAATGGGTCCCTTTCTTTTTAAATACCTGTTGCTTTTTGTCCTTCCCGTTTTTCTTTTTCTCTTTCAAGTCTATTCATATATATTTCGCCTTCTTTTTCGATACTCTCACATTCAAATTCTCGTTCTTCCCTACCTGTTTTAATTGCCATAAGTGCACTGATAACAATCCCAATCACGACTACATAAACCCAAATTGGAATAGCCATAAATTAACCCTCTCCTTCGACCTTGTAGGTGTCTATTTTCTCTATCATTTTATTCATTAAAGTAGAGAAACATTCTTATTTTTTATAGAAAACTTGGCTAGTGCCAAGCCTTAAGTCAACGGCGATAGCCTAGTTGCCCTTATGCTTTCCTATTAGCGCCTAGTAAAAAAAATAACCCCTAATAAATAGGGGTATTATATATGAAAAACAGGCTTATAAAATGATCTGTTATCTAAAGCAAAGATTCGTTCAGAGAATTCTCCTGGTTTTACTCGTTCCATTGCCCGGTCAAGCATATTCATTTTTGCATCAATATTATCTATATAATGAAGAATTTCAGCCTCTTTTATTAATGGTGGTTTTGGACTCCCCCATTCCGCTTTTCCATGATGAGAAAGAACAAGATGCTGAAGAACCATAACCTCTTCCCCTGAAATTCCCAGTTCATCTGCAGCTTTGCCAATTTCATTAACCATTATAGTAATATGACCTAGAAGGTTTCCCTGGGTGGTATACACAGTCGAAACAGGTCCAGATAATTCCATTACCTTTCCTAAGTCATGTAGAATAACTCCAGAATATAATAAATCCCTGTCAAGGGTAGGATAAAGTGTACTAATTGCTTTAGCTAGATCAAGCATACTGACAACATGATAGGCAAGACCAGAAACAAATTCATGATGGTTTTTGGTAGCAGCTGGATATTCCATGAAATCACTATTATGCTTTTTCAATAAATGTCTTGTAATCCTTTGGATATTAGGATTCTTCATTTCAAATATATATTGTGTCAGCTTACTGGACATCTCATCCTGACTTACAGGTGCTGATGCCAAAAAGTCTTCTAATTTCACACTATCACTTGGTAAAGCAGAACGTATTTGCCGAATCTTTAGTTGACTTTTCCCTCGATAGTTTTGTAGGTCACCACTTACTTTTACGATGCATTGGGCAACATAACTTTTTTCGTCCTCACTACTGACATCCCAAAGCTTTGCCTCAATGTCCCCACTCTGATCCTGTAAAATAAGTGTTAAAAATGGTTTTCCATTACTTGCAAGTCCTTTTGTGGCACTTTTAATTAAAAGAAACAATTCAATTTGTTCCCCAACATCAAAATGAAGGATTCCTTTATTCATTCTCTTTCCGCTCCTTCCCTCTATTTTTATAGTATATCATCCTAGTAAATGGAATGGATAGCTGGCTTTTAAACTATAGATATCCTTTTCTTGGAAATGTTTTAATATATGCGCATGGCAGGTGAAAAACAATATTTGATTTTGTTTAAATGTTTTAAGGAGTGTAATCATTTTACCAGTCCGTTTTTCATCAAAATTCACAAAACTATCATCAATGACAATAGGAAATTGAAATTTCTCATATAAAGTAGTCACTAAAGCGAGCCTAATGGAAACATATACCTGTTCCGTGGTTGCTTGACTCAATTCGTTTGCTTCAAAAATTGTATGGTCACTTCTTTCAATTAAAAACCCTGTCCCAGTGCTTTGAGGAAGGATTCTTATGTATTGACCATCAGTAAGAAAGGATAAAAACCCTTCAGCCTTGCCAAGCATCTTCGGCATGTGAATATTTTTATATTTCTCAATTGTTTTAGATAAGATATCCTGTGCAATGCCATAAACGGCCCATTCTTTTGCGGCTTCTTCCAATTCATATTTTTTCTCCCTAAACTGATGAAGCAATTCTGAATATAGACCGCCTTCTTCTAATGACTGAATTTCCATTTTTAAAGATGCATGATGCTCTTGAAGTTTAGTAATCTTTAGCTTTAAAGTTTCTGCTTCTTCTTCATGTTCAGAAATGATTTCATCACTATCAGAAATTTGCAAATAGCTAATTCTTTCCAACTTGCTTAAATAAGTAGATTGTAGCTGCTGCTGAATATCTGTTAATCTTTCTAATAACTTTTCTCTCTTTTCTGTTTCATTGCCTCTTTCATAAAATTGTTGTTCATTTTCAACGTTTGCTTCTTGGAAAAGCTTTATTTTTTCACCTTCAATATGATGAATCTCTTGTTTTAACTGTTCCAAGTCTGTATTTATCTCGAATAACTTTTGCTGTTTTTCTTTGAAAAATGCCGACTTTTCTTGTTCCTCCTTTAGCATATTTCTTAATACAAAGGCTATATTACTAACATTTAAATTTTGCTGATTTAGTAAAAATCGATTGACTATACATTGTAGCTCTTCTAAAAACTTTCCCTTTTTCATTTTGAAGTTGTCTAAACGTTCTAGTAAAAGTCTTTTATCCTTCAAGATCGTTTTATATTGTTCAATTAGCAAAAAAGCTTCATATAAGAAAGAATGTGCAATTGTCATAGGTATTTTTAATTGGGCACACATTTCTTTAAGACTATTTTTATATTTAATTGACTCTGACTCCCATTTTTCAAACTTTGAAATTACTTTTTCATACTGAATAAGCTGCTGCTCTAATTTAATCCTTTGTACCTGCAATTCCTCTTTCAGTCGATCATCTAAAGCAATTTTTGTGTGAATCAGAGACATATCTGTTTGGTGATATTCAGTAGATTCTAATTCCTTAGCAAGCCGTCTTTCTTCCTCAAGAAGATTAAGAAGTTCATTGTTCTTAAATACCTTTTTAGGTGCTCTGCTTTTAAAAAAGAACATACCAACTGCAACAAGTAAAAACAATGCAACTAGTGATAAAGCTAGTTGATTAAATACTAAGCCGAATACAGCAGCTACAAATAAAATCAGCCCAAAGGAAAAAAGCTGGATTTGCTTTTGCTTTTTTAGGTTTTGAATATTGATTTTTTCTTGCTCTTCTATCTTTTTATATAGGCTTATTTTTTCTTGTACTGTCTTTAATTCTATATCCAAGTTTCTTTTGTCATTACTTTTTAGTAATTGCTTTTCTACTATTGCTCTTTCATCAATTGGGATCAATCTTGACTCAATATGACGGATATTCTCTTCAAATTCTTCAAGTTGTTTTTTCTCTTCATTAAACTGTATATCTAATTTTTCTTTTGTTTCATTTAGGATTTTTCCCTGCTCAGACAGCTTAAGGACTTGATCCTTTATAAAGATGTTTGTGTTTATAGCTAACAATTCTTCTTCATTTATTGTTAGGTGGAGCTTTTCTTTTATTTCTTCAAGTTTGTCATTAAACTCTAATAGCTTTATTTCCTCCTGGTTTTGCTGTAAGTCTAGCTGTTCATATAGTGGAATTTGATCAATCACCCCAAGTATGTCAGATTCAGCTTCTAATAGAGGCTGATTAGGCTTTACTAATTCAATTTCTTTCTTTAAATTTTCGGCTCTTTCTGAGAGACTTGAAATTTGGGCTTTCAAAGATGGAAGAAGTTGATGTAATCTTTCTAACTTTTCAATCCCTTTTGCAGGAAAGAAGAGTTTTTCCAACTTTTCTACTTCATTTTCAATCCATCTTTCCTCCAAAACTAAAGGTTGGATTTTTTTCCACTCGCTTAGTTTATTGATTCTTCTCCCAATTTGCCTTAGAGAACCCTGTATTAGGTCCATTTCCTTTTGAAGTTCTTCCTTTAGTTTGACTAGTCTAGTATATTCCTGATTTTTTCTTGCTGCTTTCTTTAATTCTTCATTTAACTGGTGAATAGCTAATAGCTTTTCATTTAATAAAGGTTTTTTTCCACCTGGCTTAAATCTATTATCCAATTCTTTTTGTATTTCCGTTTCAGTATATGATAAGCGTTCTGATCCTAGTGCACCCGCAGAAAATAGAAATTTACCTATTTCTTCTCTTTTCATTTGGTTAATGTTTTGTAGTCCATGTAGATTAAAAGAAAAAATTGATTGAAATAATCCTTTATCTACAGATGAAAGAAGCTGTTTTAGTAACTCTTCACCGCCTGTAGTTCCATTTTCTAATGTCACCGTTACATCCCCAGCAGCTGTCTTTCCTTTTACTCTCTCTATTACGGCATATCCATTGGAAGGAAAGATAACTCGCAGCTTACCACCATACTTTGAATGTAGTTTTGGTTCATATCTTAATTCGTTTTGCGTTTTGGTTTGGAATCCAAATAATATTCCATGAATAAAGGACATGATGGTTGACTTTCCAGCTTCATTTTCACCATAGAAAATTTGAAAATCTTTTATATTCTCGATATTTACATTTTCCAATTTTCCAAATCCGTATATGTACATGTCAATAATTTTCAAAAAGCAACCTCCTTTCCTGATTATGATTTATAAAGTAAATTCAGTAATAATATCTCTGCCTTTTCAAGAAGCTGCACATGTTCATTACTTGTTAAGGAAGATAAGTATTTTCTGCCCATTTGATGGTGATATAGTGCTGACAAAGGAATCTCATCATATTCATAGTGGGCAACCGTATTTAGTAATTCACTATAGAATTCCGATTCCTTTTTTAAATTTTCTTTGCTTACTATTTGATTTTGTTCCGCTATGATTTCTGTTACCCAAACAAAGGCATCTTCATCTTGCTCATTTTCCTGTAAAAGCTCTATTAACTCTGCTGCTAATGCTCTTCTTTCCTTATCATCTTCAAGTTCATGATTAAGTAAGGAAAGTGTTAACAATGTTCCCATTTTTTCTTTTCGGCAATCTTTTACTATTGCTTGGCATTTCTCCAAAACTTCATAAAAATTACGTAGCCCGGCTAAATCAATTTCAACATCTTCCCAAATAACATCTGAAGTTTCAATAAACTCAAGGCTAGTCTCAAAATCAGAAAGGTTAACATGGTAGCATCCTTTTATTTCCTTTTCCTTTTTGTTTCGTCCTTGAATATTACCTGGGTAGATAATAGGAGGATTTTCCGATAATACTTTTCGTTTATGAATATGACCTAACGCCCAATAATGAAAATCCTTTTCAAGAAGTTCCTTTACGACAAATGGAGCATAGTTTCCATGCTCATTTTCCCCTTCTTCGTTACCATGTAGGATTCCAATATGATAGTCCGCATTTCCACTCTTTTGATAGTGAGTGATTTTTCTTTCATAAACATGTCTTTCTGGATAACTAAAACCATATAGGTTTACTCTCATCCCTTTTTTTGTTACTAGGGTCATACTCTCTACCTTATCAGTAAATATATGCACATTTGATGGCATCTCAAGGTGGACCCAATCTCCACTTAAATGATCATGATTGCCATGAATAATATAAACAGGAATATCATGTTTCATTAGTTTGAGCATTTCAGTTCGAAGATGGGATTGTGCCTTTAAACTTCGATCCTCCCCATCAAATAAATCTCCAGCTAGAATAACAAAATCAACATTTTTTTTAATTGCTGCATTGGTCAGTTTCTTCAAGGCTTTAAATGTACTTTCTCTTAGCCTTTTTAAAATCGAAACTGGCAAATTCCTTAACCCAATCATTGGACTATCCAAATGCAAATCCGCAGCATGAATAAATGAAATTTCTTTCATAGATTTTTCCTCTCATTGGCCTTTTTCTCTTATTGTAGCATCCCCAAAAAGCGAATGCACGTTCTATTGTGCTATTTTAAAAAACAAGCGTTTAAAAAACGCTTGTAAATGGTGTGAAAATCATTTTTCCTTTGTTAGCTGCAAAGCTTTTTTAATATCTTTATATGAATTTGATTTTCCATACATGAGAACCCCGCCCCTATAGACACGTGCACCAAAAATGGCTAGAACAATGATAGTAGCTAAAAGAATAGCAATTCCAATAAAGGATTCCCAAAACGGAATGCTAAGCATCCCAACACGAAGGAACATAATCATGGGTGTAAAGAATGGAATATAAGATGTAATGGTTATAAAGGAAGAATCGGGTTTTCCAAGGCCAAACATTGCAATCATAAATCCTGCCACTACCAGCATGGTCATTGGAGTAATCATTTGTTGAACATCCTCTATTCTGCTAACAAGAGAACCTAAAAATGCTGCCAATGTGGCATATAGGAAATAACCAAGAATAAAGAAAATCACAGCAAAAACAATCGTTTCAACTGGAATATGCTCAAAACCAAATGCTTCAAAAAATCCGCCTTTTAATGTACTCATATTTTGTTTTATAGAAGCATAGCTGACAGAAAGAAAAATGGCGAGCTGGGTTAGACTCAATAAACCGATCCCCAAAATCTTCGCAAACATTTGGGTGATAGGTGAAACACTCGAAATTAAAATTTCCATCACTCTCGATGATTTTTCTGTCGCAACTTCCATTGCAATCATATTTGCATACATGATCACTGCAAAATAAATAACAAATAACAGAACATACACAAGGCCTCTGGCCTGATTTAATTGTTCTTCCGTCTTTGCATTTTTCTCAAGTGCTACTTTATTAAAGGAAACTGGCTCATATAGTTTTTGAAGCTGCATTGGTGTCAAGTTCATTTGTGAGGCCGTTAACATTGTTTTCAATTGCTGAAGCCCTGTTTGCAGATCTGTATAAATGGAGGAATCTGCAATACTCATCGCTTTATAGGTAGCCACAGGCATTTTTTGTTCATTAAGCCTTAATTGAATCAGCCCTTTATAATTCCCCTTTTCAACTGCTTTTTCAGCTGAATTTATGTCTCCATTATACGGTACAAGTTTTATATCCTTGTTTATCCTTTCAAGTTGTTTTTTAAATGGTTTAAAAAGAGAATTGGTTTCATCCAATACAACAACGGTATCCTTCCCACCATTTTTATCAAATGTTTGAATAATTTTATTAAAATTTGTGAGTCCTAAAACAATAAGGATCGTAATAATGGTTGTAGTAATAAATGATTTTGTTTTTAACTTGGTTAAATACGTATGCCAAAATATGATCCAAAAGCTATTCAAATGAATCACCTACTTTTTCAATGAATATATCATTTAAAGAGGGCTCTTCAAGGGCAAATTTTCTTATAAAGCCCTTCTTAACCACTTCACTAAGTATATGTTCAGCATCCTCTTCTCCTTCTATTTGTAGGTGAATACCTTCAGTAGTTGTTTTCCCTTTCAATACTCCAGGGAAGTTTTTTAACCACTCCAAAGAAAAGTCAGTATGAATAATCAGATTCTTTTTCCCAAAAGCTCTCTTTATTTCTTTTAGGGATCCATGGACAATGGTCTTTCCTTTATGCAAAATACACAGATGTTCGCACATTTCCTCAACATGCTCCATCCGGTGACTGGAAAAAACGATTGTGGTTCCATTTTCCTTTAAAAATATGACTGCCTCTTTTAAGAGCTCGACATTAATTGGATCAAGCCCGCTAAAAGGCTCGTCAAGAATCAACAGCTTTGGCTTGTGAATAACAGCCGCAATAAATTGGATTTTCTGCTGATTTCCTTTTGATAATTCCTCTACTTTTTTATTCTCATATTCAGGAATTTTGAAACGATTTAGCCAGTATTTTAACTCTAATAAAGCAACATCCTTCCGCATGCCTCTAAGTCTTGCGAGATAAACAAGTTGCTCTTTTACCCTCAACTTTGGATATAATCCTCTTTCTTCCGGAAGGTATCCGATTAGATTACCAGTTCCATAATTAATGGTTTTCCCATCCCACGTTATTCTACCTTCACTTGGGTCTAATAAACCTAATATCATTCGAAATGTGGTTGTTTTACCTGCTCCATTTGCACCTAAAAAACCGAACATTTCTTTCTCTGGAATGGTAAGTGATAAATCCTGAACAGCAGTAAACTGACCAAACCGTTTTGAAACATGCTCAAGCATTAATGCCATTCTCATGCTCCTTTCTCCTGTTTAAAATAATTTTGCGGAATTTATGAAATTGTGCAAAAATAGGGATATACTTCTTTCTAAGGTGGGGGAATACATGAATACTTATAAACTAACTGCTTTTCAGCCAAATGGCGAGAAATTATTAGATGAATCTTTTCAAGCAGGTGATGATTCCGCTGCAAAAGAAATTGGAATACAACTATTAATTGAAAAAGATCTATTAAATGCAACCCATCGATGTGTCTCATCTAAAGGAAAATTGTTATTATTCCACTCATAATGTAAAGAAAGAAGCAATGGCTTCTTTTTTTATTTTCCTAAAAAATGAGGAGATCTTTTTTCAATAAATGCCCTTATTCCTTCCTGATGATCGTAGGATTGGTGCATTTTTTGCTGTCCATATTTCTCAAGTTCCAAAATTTTAAGAAGTTGCGGTCTATTTTTTTCAGCTAAGATCTTCTTTGTTTTAATCATTGCTTGTATTGGGCGCTCCAACCAATCAGAGATTCTTGTCTCCAATGATTCATGTAGATTTCCTTTAGAGATTTCCTGAATCAACCCCAATTGTAGCGCTTCTTCTGCATTCATTACTTTTCCATCCCAAATTAATTGCTTCGCTTTCACTTCACCCAATCTTTTTTCCAAGAAAAAATGACCTCCACCATCTGGAACTAGACCAATCCCAATAAAGTTCATCGCTAATTTACTAGATTCATCAGCAATTATATAATCAGTGGCAAGTGCCAAGCAAAATCCTAGACCTGCAGCAGCACCCTTCACTGCACTAATTGTCAGTTTTGGAATGCTGTATAAGGTTACAATCAACTCATTTATGCAATCCATAATGAAAAGAAAGTCATTTTCATCTTGAAGGGAGATCATTGACTTAATGTCTCCTCCTGCGGAAAAAGCTTTGCCATTCCCTGTTAAGACTACAATATCCACTTCATCAGAAACACAAATTTCCTTTAACTTATACGTAAGACCTCTAAGTAATTCAACATCCAAAGCATTTAGTGCTTCTGGACGATTCATTTCCAGCGTTGCAACACGCCCATTTATTTTTACATTTACCTTATCTGTAACAAAATTGTCCTTCACTACTAATCCTCCCTTATCCTCATCTATCCACTTATCATTATAATTGGAAATCTTAGGATTAAGAATAAAAATTTACTAAAAGTAAAAAATCCCCTACCAACTAGGCAAGGGTACTTTCTTCTGAAAATAACTCATCTAAAATTTTTATTTTTTGATCTGTGTATGCCATAAAACCATCATTATAGGATTTAGGATCCTTCGGATTTACAAAATGCGTAATCTCACCTGTTAATGGATGTATAAATTTACTTGATGCTCCGCACCCAAGCCCGATAATAGTTTGCAGCTCTTCCATAATCATCATATTATAGATACTTTCTTGAGTAGGAAGAGAATAACCAACATTTTCAAGATTACCTAATATATTCTTTTGACGATACAAATAATAAGGTACATAACCATGACTTTGAGTCCATTCTTCAGCACGATTCATCATTTTTTCTACTTCACTTCGGTCCGCCACCTTGTATTTTTCCTTATTCTTGGTCATTTCAGATGCACGTTTAAATGATAAAGTATGGACAGTTAAGGATTCGGGCATGAGTTTCTCAGTTTCAGAAAGTGAATACGAAAATTCCTTTAACCCTTCTCCAGGCAGACCAATAATTAAATCCATATTGATATTGTTCATACCCATTTCTCGTGCAAGATGGAATTTATCAATTGTTTCCGTAACAGTATGGTGACGGCCAATTGCCTTTAATGTTTCTTGTATATAAGACTGGGGATTAATACTAATTCTGTCAATATTCCACTTTTTAAGAATTTCAATTTTTTCAGGTGTTATTGTATCGGGTCGCCCTGCTTCTACTGTAATCTCGCGAATATTCTTCACATCTGGGAAGGAAGAAACCATTTCCTCGTAAAGCATATCCATTTCTTCGGCTGTGATACTTGTTGGAGTTCCTCCACCGAAATAGACAGTAGTAATCCTAATCCCTTTTTTCTTCAACCATGAACCAACTTTTTTCATTTCAAAGTGAAGACCACCTAGAAAAGAATCCACTGAACCTTGACGACCATTAATTGCATAGGCAGGGAATGTACAATAGGCACATTTTGTAGGACAAAAAGGAATGCCAATATAGATGCTAACCTCTTTTTTTAGTGAATAAAGGTCCGGTACGACTGTAAGCTGCCGATCAACAATTTCCTGCATTAGTTTAATTTTTTCATTTGTAATTAAATAATCATCCTTGAGTTCGCGGTGGGCAACCTCCATGGGAATCCCCTCTTGGACTTTACGATGGAGTAATTTTGTGGGACGAACGCCTGTTAAAATCCCCCACTTTTGTACTATTCCTGTCCAGTCCTGTAGCACTGTTAAATATACATGGGAAACAGCACTTTTTACTTGCTTGAATTTTTCTTTTTCGTTTTTAAACTGTTTTAATTCCTTTTGATAGTTAGTGGAATGTGTTTTTCCTTCTCTATCCATTAGATTTGCCGAAACAGAAATCGTCTCTTCTGTTTTTACATTAAATTTAATTTTTAAATGAGCATCCATAACCTCTTTCATATATATATTTGACTCTTCAAAAAACAAGTTTGCAATCAACTGAAGAGGTCGAACAAAACGTTCATCATCAAGTCCAACAATTGAAATATTCAAAAAAATCACCCTTCAAATTATACTTATTTAAGAATAACGAAACATGAAAACAAGGTCAATACTGGGAAACGTGGATAAAATAAAAGATATCATAGAATTCTATGATATCTTGTTCAATGTCTATTTTTTTATAATGTTCATTTTTCTCAAAAATTCAATTGGTTGTTGTTTACGGAAATGCTCCTTAACCATATAGGCTACGCCATGTTCATTTTCCGAACGTGTAATCCAGTCTGCAGCTTTTTTCACCTCAACATTTGCATTCCCCATCGCAACACCTAGCCCGACTTCCTTAATCATTGGAATATCATCTAAGCTGTCACCAATTACAACCATTTCATTTTTAGAAATACCAAGATGGCTACCAAGATAAAGCAAGCTATTAAGTTTTGAAACTCCTGCCGGAACAATATCAAGCCTTAAGGAGTCAAGTTCAATCACTTCAATTTCCGTAAACATCTTGTTCAATGCTTTTTTCACATCTTGTAAATCAGAATTTTCTTCAAAGTAAATTTCAATTTTAGTTGGGGTTATAGGCTGGTCATGTAAGGTTTCACTCAGTGAAGAAACAAATTGCTGTGAATAAAAGACTGGATCCCCCGATGTAAATACGGTTTTAGCTAATAAATTATTATTGATCTTTAACTTATTCGACAAGGAAAATTGTTCATTTACCAGTCGTATTTGACACTGAAATTCTTCTAAAAATCTTACCGTATCATACGTAACGATTTCATTTATTCTTTTTACATAAATCGGTTTTTCATAAGCACTAGAAATATATGCCCCTTGATGAGTAACAAGAGGTGTTTTTATTTTTAAAGCTCTAGCCACCTTTCTGGCTGAAGCGAAACTTCTTGATGTAACCAATGTGACAAGAATTCCTTTTTGTCCAACATATTCAATGGCATCCCTGGTTGATTTGTGGATCTTACCATTGGATTGGAGAAGCGTTCCATCAATATTTAATGCGAGTAAGCGATAAATCATTTTGTTGCCCCCTGTTCATGGTGAAATTATCCTTATATCACTTTTATGATTTTTTTTACCGTAATAGAACATGGGGATAAAGCTTATCTTAAAAAAAGAAGAAGCTCTCGGTCAAGTATGCCGAAAGCTTAAAAATTTAAAATTTCATTTCTCCATATAGTTCTTCTAAAGGTTTCATAATGACTTGGTTCAAATCTCCAATAATCATGCTCATTCGTTGTTCAGCTTGCATTAGTTTTGAAATCTTATCATTTTGCTGAACAAGAGCCACCATTTTCTGTGCTTGTTCTACCTCTGGCTGTGAAATATCTTGACCCATCATTTGCTTTTGTTGAATATTCATCTGAATTTGGCGGAAATGATCAAACATTTGTTTAGCTTGAGCATCTACATTCACTTCTGCATATGCTTGTTTTAACTGCTTATACTCATCGCTTTCCCGAATTACTTTTTCTAAATCATGTGCGGCATCATATAAATTTACTGCCATGTCCTTCACTCCTTTTTATCAATGCTACTCACGACTATAACAAACTATGCTTATAATTGCGAGGTGGTTCACTAGAAATTCACCAACATCCTCTCTTGCTCATACGATACTATATCAGCTTTTGCCTATTTCACCTAACATTTAGACGTAAATGAGGAGTGAGTATGTCTGTTTCCTTAATCCCGATTGTCATTTGTCCAATAAAAAGTGTAATTGATCATAGTCAGTTCATTCATATTTCTGCACAATTGGCAGAACGATTAAGCATAAATAAGAACCAACATATTAAAATGTGTATAGGAAAAAACTTTTTCCCTGTTCAAGTTCAAATTGTAGAAATCACACAAAATGAAATTCATCTTTCTGAATATCTAATAAAGGAACTCTCCTTACCTATTCAAAAGCATCGTATACTCGCAAGCTTCAAGGAAGATATTAGTATTCTTCAATTTGGTCCAATCATTGGTCTTTTGACGGATTTTACGGTGGGGGAAGACGGAGAACCTGATTTTCGTTCGGTTCATTCATTTTGTGAGGAGCTCCATCATGGAGTTTCTGAGCTTGGCGGACTATTTTATGTTTATCAATATAGAGATTTTACCGATCAATCAGTAAAAGGATATTATTTCGAGGATGGAAAATGGATTTTAACGAATCTTCCACTCCCAGACGTAACTTACAATCGAATCCATTCGCGAAAGATAGAAAAAACAACCAGTTTTAAAGCTTTTCGAAAAAAACTTAAAAAACTAAACATTCCCCTTTTTAATGACCGGTTCCTTTCCAAATGGGAAGTTTACGAACAATTGATACAGGATGAAAAAATAATGCCTAACATTCCTGAAACACAAATCCTCTCTAAAGATAATTTAGAGCAATTTCTCAATAAATATAGCACAGTGTTTATAAAACCAGTTAACGGCAGTCAGGGTCGGCACATTATTAAACTCTTTAAAGAAAAAGACTACATTCATTATCAAACTACACAAAATTCCGAATTAGATAGTATCAAAAATAAATCAATTGACGAGGTTTTTCATCAATTAAAACCTCTGCTCCACAATAGAATTTTTATTGTTCAGCAAGGGGTTTCTCTTGCATCATATGAGTCAAGGTCAATGGATTTTAGAGCTTTATGTCATCGTAATACCCAAGATTTATGGGAGGTAACCTCCCTAATAGCTAGAGTTGCAGCAGAAACTCAGTTTGTCTCAAATCTTGCCAAGGGTGGTGAAACAATAAAGCCATTAACAACATTAGTATCTATTTTTGATAAAAAAAAGGCAAAAGAAATAATTTTATCGATGAAGATTCTCTCCATTGAAGCAGCATCAGTGGTTAGTGCCTATTCAACCGGAATTACAGGTGAACTTGGAATTGACATCGGTGTCGATCAGACTGGTAACCTATGGCTGATTGAAATAAATTCAAAGCCATCGAAAAACTTTGAAGGTACTGACAATAAAATAAGGCCTTCTGCTAAAGCAATTATTCGATTTTGCACAAAACTTGCTTTTGATATTGATTAGAAAAGGAGGATTTAAACTTTGATTACATTTGGAGTTTTAACATTGACAATGGATAGTGAAGATCAATATATAAGTGAAATTGCTTTTAGGGCTTCTAAGCTTGGAATGGAATGTTACCGGTTTATCCCTTCTCAAATTAATCCCAATACACATCTTGTAAGAGGTAAAAGGTATGACGAACAAAATGCTAGTTGGGTAGTAGACGAATTCCCCATTCCTACCCTCCTATATGATCGATGCTTTTACGGTGACGATGATCATTCAAAACAATGCATTCCAATTGTTTCATGGTTAAAAAATAGGGATGATTTACTATTTTTAGGCTATGGTCTACCTAATAAACTAGAACTTTATCGAATTTTAAATAATTCAGTTATCTCACCTTATTTAGTCCCTTCACAATCTGTAAAAGATATCAAAATAGTCCTTCGAGAAATAACAAAACAAAAAAGACTTATTTTAAAACCAATAAATGGTTCCCAAGGAAGAGGAATTTATTATTTAAAGAAAAACGATAAAACCTATCATGTGAAAACAGAAAAACAGAAAAAAATAATTTCTAGGATTTTCCCAAATGAAATAAAGCTTGTTCAATGGTTAAAACAGTTGATCGAACATCATGAATACTTTCTTCAGCCCTACCTGGAATTATCTAACGAAGCCTTACAGCCTTTTGATATTCGAATGTTATTGCAAAAGGATGAGCATGGGAATTGGGTTGAACGCGGTAAAGGCGTTCGTAAAGGGAATACAGGGGGAATTATTTCGAATCTAAGTGCAGGCGGGACGGTTAGCGATTTTGATCATTGGGCACAAAGCCTACAACCTAGTGTAAAAGAATTTATTTATAATGAACTTGAATACATTAAGCAGGAGCTCCCAAAAATGCTTGAAAAGGAGTTTATGCCATTATTCGAGCTTGGGGTTGATATTGGAATTACAAAAAACGGGGCTATTTGGATTCTTGACGTGAATTCCAAACCTGGAAGAAAGGTAGTTTTAAGTACTTCCCCAAATTTAGAGGAAACATTATATCTTGCACCACTCCTATACGGAAAGCTACTATCTCAAACCGATCAAAAAGAAAGGAAGAGATATCATGCGCAAACGCTATCCGATTGAAATTGCGAATAATGACCAATTGGTTGTCTATTGTCCTCCAGCTGTTTTGACTAACCATACAATAAAAAAAATTGTCTTTGGATCAAAAATAGTAGAAGCCAATTTCTTACCCCACCCTGATAAAGAAGATCGAATTGTGATTAGTAAAAAAATTAAGGATGCTCTTTATTTCCCAGACTTTCAAATTCCATTACATCTATTCATTGAAAATCAATCCCTCATTATCGGTCCATTAATTGGAATTTTCACGGCGGGGTTTACTCCTTTTCCTTTAAAACCAATTGGAGAACGCTCTTCCTTTTTTTCAAAGCTTCTCTCGGTTAATCGATCGGTTGGTGCCATTCCTTTTGTATTTGGAGAACAGCATATTGATTGGGAGCAAGGACTTATAAAAGGTTCCTTTTACCACGGAAATAGCTGGAAGGTTCAGTTAGTACCATTTCCGAATGTGATTTATGATCGGCTGCCAAACCGAAAAAGTGAACGAAACCCTTTATTAAAAAATGTTAAGGATCGACTGCAAAAGGACTACCTAATTCCATGGTATAACCCAGGGTTCTTCAATAAGCTTGAAATAACCGAAAAACTGCAGCAAGAAGGAACTGTAGAAAAATACCTTCCAGAAACACATCCATTTACCTCTTTTTCATCAATTGAAACAATGTTAGCAGAATATGGCCATGTATATGTTAAACCAATCAACGGAAGTCTTGGAATCGGGGTGCACCAAATTCTATATGATAAACTGCAAAACGATTACTATTGCCGATTTCAGGATAGCGAGGGTATAAATAGGCTAAGAAAATTTTCTAGCCTTGAAGGACTTTTTAAAAATGTTTTTTCTAACAAAGCACTGGATAAAATGCTTGTTCAGCAAGGAATTCACCTATTAAAAATAGAGAATCGCCCAGTTGATTTCCGTGTCCATACAAATAAGGATGATCATGGTGAATGGTATGTAACGGCAATAGCAGCAAAGATAGCTGGGCCTGGAAGTGTAACGACTCATATTCGTAACGGTGGAGAGATCAAAACACTGAAAGAAATATTTTCTGTAGAGGAGTGTCGTCTTAATTCGGAAAGGCTTAGTGAATCCGCCCTTCTTTTAAGTAAAGCACTGGAAAAGAATATTGACGGCATTATTGGGGAAATCGGCTTTGATCTAGGAATTGATCCCCAAGGGAATATTTGGTTTTTTGAAGCGAATTCCAAACCTGGTAGATCCATTTTCACCCATCCCGAACTAAAAGAATTTGATTTCCTAACACGAAAACTTTCGATTGCTTTTGGAATTTTTTTGACAGAGCAATCCATTTTGAATCCTGAGGAGATTTTCAAATGAAAATCTTTTATAACTGTAAATCATCCAAGTGGTCACACATAACACCTGAACTAGAAGTTACAATAGGCGGTGTAAAACAAGTGATTTCCCCGCAAATTCTAAATCCTGAATCTGTTCCCTTTAATTTGCAGTACAAAAATGGCCACGTTGGCCCAATTATAGGGATTTTGACAGCAAAAAAAACGGATGGGTCAATTGCTGGTAATGGTCCGCTTTTTACAAAATTACAGAAAAAGCTTATTTCGCAAAAGGGAATAAGCTTTATTTTTACTCCCGATGAGGTATCTGAAGTAAGTATAGATGGATATACCTTCCTACCTAATCAAAATCAATGGATAAAAATAAAGATGCCATATCCTGACCTTGTCTACAACCGGGTTCCTTTTCGAAGTACGGAGCAGGGTGAAAATTTCCAAACATTTATTCAAGGATTAAGAGAGAAAAAAATTCCCTTTTTTAATCCAAGATTTATTGATAAATTTGAACTGTATCAACACTTTACTATCCACCCAATCCTTCAAGCCTATACGCCGCATACGGAACAAATCCAAAATTCACAGCATTTGTATTCTTTCTTAGAAAAATTTCCAACCGCCTACTTAAAGCCGGCTAATTCATCAAAGGGTAATGGAATTTTTCGTATTAAACTTATAAATTCTACGGAACTATCACTAGAAGGAGTAAAGAAAATCGAACATTATCAATCCATTCAGGATTTCTGGGATCAATGTGAATCAACCCTAATTAATAAAAATTATATCATTCAAGAGGAAATACCCTCGGCTTTAATCGATGGGAAACGTTTTGACTTTCGTATTCTTGCTCATGCTGATAATGACAATTATGTGGTAACAGGAATTGGGATCAGACAATCCCAGGAGCAGGATATTACCACCCATTTACCAAATGGCGGCAAACTTCTTCCATACCATTTAATTCAATCAAATGAACATGATACGTTCATTAATGAAGTAGTCGAGCTTGTTGGAAAAACTTTATCAGAAAAGTTAGGTTATTTCGGCGAATTTTCTATTGATGCAGGGATTAACACTTTTGGTAAGTATTACATTTATGAGGTAAATTCGAAGCCTATGAGCTTCGATGAAGAGGAGATTGAGGAAAGAAAAATCAATCACCTTTGCCGCCTATTTCTTCTGCTTACTGGTTTTGAATATCTCCTTACATGAAATCAAGTTTTTTTAACATAATAATAAAACAAAATTGATAAAAGGAGATATTCAATGATGAAAGAAAAAGGTTCAATGTTTGAAGGCAGAGATAAAGCATATATGGATATTGACAGAATGATTAATGAAGGAATGTCAGGAGGATCCGTTCATTATCGTCATGATACAACGAATATCGAGGAGGCACGAGAGCTTGTGGAAGAACAGCCTCCTTATGAATGTGAATAGGTTAAACCAAAGGGCAAAAGCAGAAACAATGCTTTTTGCCCTTTCTTTTTTCTTTCATTAAACAAATTGATATAATGGAAGCAATAAAATATTATGGGGAATGGCTATGATTAATAAATTACAATCTTTATATCCAAATGCACTTTTACTCAAGGACCAGCCGATAGAACCAATGAATACTTATCATTTATTTTTTGATCAATCCAATAATGAATGGCTTGCAATTCCAAGGAATGATTTAGATGAAAGTGAATTTATGATCCTAAAAACACTTTACGAATTGATTGAGCCTTCATCAGCCAGTTTTTCCCCTCTTACAAAGGGTTGGTTTGATTTTCTGTACAAAAACGGACAACTTCCTGTATATGGAGATGAATCCGTTCGATTTATTCAATTTTATTTTCATGGAGATGTTGAGCAATCTGAATTAGAATCTGCACTAAAAGGCTTTCTTACAGATAAGATTCTTGTTGTCTGGGAAAATACACAAGGCGGAGTAATCATTCTTAAACCTGATCTTTCATTTATCTCAGATAAAGAACTAAAATCGATGTCTAAAACATTTGAAAGCGATTTTTATATAACAATATACTTATATCTGGGCAAACTATATCCTTTTTCTAGCCAATTAAGTTCTCATTTACAGGAGGAAAAAGAATATTTTACATTTGGTCAAAATCATTTAGGTCAAATAAAAATTTATACTTTTGAACGAGTCTTCCCTTCCTATTTGGCCTTTTATTTACCTGAAATCTTAAAGGGAAAAATGAATCAAGCTCTTATCAATGTTTTCAAAGAAGATACGGAAATGTATGTAACATTAAAAGTTTTCCTTGAAAATAATCTAAATGCAAGTCTAACAGCCAAGCAACTCTATATCCACAGAAATACTTTGCAATACCGTATTGAAAAATTTTCTGAAAAAACAGGAATTCAGTTAAAAGATTTTCATTCTGCCTTTACTGTTTTCTTAACATGCCTTGTTTTTGAACAAAGTAACTTAATGTAACAATATGACCAAAAGAAATGGCAAAATCTTTGTGCACAGTGTCCATACCATTTATAAGCGTTTTCATTTTAAAATAATAGTAAGAAAATTATTTATGGTTGGAGGAGATCTTAAATGGCTGAATTAAAATTAGACCACATTTATAAGGTTTATGATAATAAGGTTACTGCTGTAGAAGATTTTAATCTACACATTGAAGACAAAGAATTTATTGTATTTGTTGGACCATCTGGCTGCGGAAAATCTACTACTTTACGTATGATTGCAGGTCTTGAAGAAATTTCAAAAGGTGATTTTTATATCGATGGAAAACGTGTAAACGACGTTGCCCCAAAAGACCGTGATATTGCCATGGTATTCCAAAACTATGCCCTTTATCCACATATGAGTGTTTATGATAATATGGCTTTCGGGTTAAAGCTTCGTAAATTTCCAAAAGATGAAATTGAGCGCCGAGTAAAAGAAGCGGCCAAAATTCTTGGGTTAGAAGCATACCTTACTCGTAAACCTAAAGCTCTTTCAGGTGGTCAACGTCAGCGTGTTGCTTTAGGGCGTGCTATCGTTCGTGATGCTAAGGTGTTCTTAATGGACGAACCACTTTCAAACCTTGATGCAAAACTTCGTGTAGCGATGCGTGCTGAAATTGCTAAATTACACCGTCGTTTGCAAACTACAACGGTTTACGTAACACATGATCAAACTGAAGCTATGACAATGGCAACTCGTTTAGTTGTTATGAAAGATGGGATTATTCAACAAGTTGGTACACCAAAAGAAGTTTATGAAAAACCAGAAAATGTATTTGTTGGAGGCTTTATTGGCTCACCTGCTATGAACTTCTTTAATGGAAAACTTGAAGATGGAACATTTGTTATTGAAAATCTAAAGCTTACGGTTCCAGAAGGTAAAATGAAATTCCTTCGTGAGCAAGGCTATGTTGGAAAAACAATCGTTTTAGGGGTTAGACCTGAAGATATTCATGACGAGCCAGTATTTATTGAAGCATCTTCTGGTTCTAAAATTACAGCAAATATTGATGTATCTGAGCTACTCGGAGCAGAGACGATGATTTATTCTAATATTGGCGGTCAAGATTTTGTGGCACGTTTAGATTCCCGTACTGATATTCATCCTGGAGATTCTTTAGAACTTGCTTTTGATATGAATAAAGCACACTTTTTCGATTTTGAAACAGAACAACGCATTCGTCCTGCAAGCGAAAAGTAATAGTTAAAAGCCTGTCCTTTTAAAAGGCAGGCTTTTGATTTTTATATAATAATTTGGTAACCTCTTATATTTATCCTTCTCATTCTTTTATTAATATCACCTCGTCCCTTCCACAGTTTGGGCAGCGGAAAAGGTGGGGGCATTTATGCTTTGAATAGGTATCTTCAAACCCATCCTCCAGCTTCATCAAGTCTATTTCCATATACGGACTATAATCATCGTAATAGTCCATTAATTTCCCGCTTTCCAACATCGGATTTCCACAATCCTTACATATTAAATGAATCATACGAAGTCCATTGCAGATTGGGCAAATTGGCATAATGTCTCACCCTTTTATAAAAAGTATATCTATAGTTTGCTTTCTTTAAAAAGCTGTATACAGATAGCCTAATTACTTTGGCATAACTTACCTCTGCAAAATAAGAATAAGCCAAATCAGTTTAACCATAATAGATAGTACAAAGCAATTATTACAATACAGTCGCCAATAAATTACTTAAATATGGGTTAGGCCATGGTGGCAATGGGATTATTATTCCAAACATGGTTCGATACCATACTAACCCCAAAATTTATAAGAGGAGTGTTATCAACTATGGCAAGTAACAACAACTCTAATCAACTTTTAGTTCCAGGAGTAGAACAAGCTCTAGACCAAATGAAGTATGAAATTGCTTCAGAATTTGGAGTTCAATTAGGCGCAGAAACAACTTCTCGTGCTAATGGTTCTGTCGGAGGAGAAATTACAAAACGTCTTGTTGCAATGGCAGAACAACAACTTGGCGGCGGATTTCAACGCTAATTTAATTAAAATAACAACTAAATAAAAATGGCTGTGCCCTCCTTCTTTTAGAAGGAGGGCACTATATTTTTTTAAAAAAAATAAAAAAACTCCTAAACCACAAGGGAGCAGGAGCTTCTTTAGCTTTTTATGCTTTTACGATAGTATATATAATATAATAGCCAAGGATTAAAAAACTTGCAATGGTAAGCACAACATTATAATCATTCATTCGAATCCCACCCTGAATAGTTTTTTATGTAAACACATTAAAAATATCATAAATCTCATCCTGATTTGTGACAAAGGAGTGAATTTTTTTTGAACATTTGTCTTTTAGGTGCAACTGGCCGAGTTGGTTCTATTATATTGGAAAATGCCATAGATAACAACCATACTGTCCATGCTCTTATTCGAGATAAGGATAAGATTTTTTCTACCAAACACCCAAGACTACATTATTTTGAGGGAAATGCCTTAAATCCTGAAGATATCTCCCGTGCCATGCATGGAACGGACGTCGTAATAAGTGCGTTAAACACAGATGGTTCAACAACTCTTTCTGAGTCCATTGTCTATATTACTCAACAAATGAAAATGGAAAAAATAAAAAGGATTATCACCATTGGAACAGCCGGAATCCTTCAGGCCAGATCTGAACCAAGCCTTTATCGGTTCCAATCATCGGAATCAAAACGAAAAACGACAAAGGATGCTGAAGAACACTTAAAGGCCTATATACATTTAAAGGAGTCTGGGCTTGATTGGACTATGGTCTGCCCAACCTATCTACCTTTAGGAGAAAGAATGGGTGTCTACCGTTTTGAAAAGGAGTTTCTTCCGGAAAACCCTTCATCAATATCAGTCTTTGATACTGCTGATTTTGCTTTTCAACAACTTTTTTCCAACCAATTTTTAAAAAGCAGGGTTGGCCTTACATATTGAATAGAACCCTTCCTCCAAGTAGGAGGGGCCTATTCAGCCCACACAGCAGTTCCATATGCTATAATTTCGGAGGCACCTTGCATCACTGTGCTTGTTACTAAACGCATACCTATAATGGCATTTGCCCCCATCACTGTGGCCTCTTCCTTCATTCGTTCAATTGATTTCTCTCTAGCATCATTAAGCATTACCGTATATTCCTTGATTTCCCCTCCAACAATTGTCTTCAAGCCTGTCATTAAATCTTTGCCACTAAATTTCGATTGTACTGTACTGCCCTTAACAAACCCTTTTAGCTCTTTTATGTTCAACCCAGGAAGTGATTCAGTCGTAACGATAATCATCTCCATCATTCCTTTTCAATTGTTTGTCTTTTTCCAAACCTTTCGAACAAAAATAAGATAAAAAAGAGTGGGCATCGGAGCTTGAATGAGACCAACGATTCCCCACAGCCAATAGTTAAAATTTCGTTTCCGAGCATCAAAAAATAAAAAAACACTTTGACACAACAAAATTAGAGCAACAAGGAATATTTCAGGTAAAGTTATGTCTCCCCTCATTCGTAATTCACCTTCTTAACGTATCGCACAACTGTATACACGCCTATAAAAATAGTCGCAGCTATTTGCAAACCAATAAAAAGGGTTGGCATATGGTAAAGAGAGATCATAATTCCACTTAAAATAAAAACAGCAACAAATATAAAAGTGGATAAATCCTTCACAAATCTCTTTTTTATTCGTTGCTGCTCAACAAGGACCATTTGTTCAAACCATTGGAGATCAGGGGCATAAACAGAAAAGGCATCCACTTTTTCTAATCCTTGTTGGAGCTCATGAATCACTTTTAAGTCTTTTTTATTTTGTTGTTCGTCTAGACTGATGACTCTCTGTTTCTTCATCCAAGTTCAACTCCCTTCTGACTGCCAATATTCCATTATGTACCCTTGATTTCACTGTCCCTGAGGATATTTTCATGATGTCTCCAATTTCCTCATATGAATATCCATAATAATGCTTCAAAATAATTGGAACACGTATTTCCTCATTGATTTTCCCAAGTGCGGTTAAAGCATCATTCCAGTCTTCATTTCTACTTTCAAATTGCCACTTTAATTTTCTGCCAACCTGTTCTAACACATGCAAATCTTTTTCTCGTTTCTGTTTTCTGCACTGATCTATGTAAATATTAGTCGCAATTGAAATTAGCCACGAGGAAAACTTACTTTTACCATTAAAAAGGTGGATTTTTTGAACACATCTTGCCATGGTTTCTTGGGCAAGTTCTTCTGCAAGATCAGGATTCATTGTAACTTTCATTAGATACTTTATAAGAAAGGGATAATTTTCTTTGAAAAGCAGGGCAAAGGCAAGATGATCGCCATTTTTTGCGTTTATAATACATTCATCCATTCAATCTTATCCCCCTCTTTCCATTATCCCTATTTATTTTTAAATAAGACGAACAAAAGAAATACTTTGTTCACTTATTTGGTGAATTTTATCATTTAATTTTCAAAGGTGCCTTTTACAATTGCATTTCCTGATTCCACCATCACTTTCCCGAGCGCCATTACAGAATCAATTGTAAGGTCCTCTTTATTTAAAAGGACCAAATCAGCATCTTTCCCTTCCACTATTGACCCTTTTTGTTTTAATTTTAAGATTGTTGCAGGATTTTGAGTGATCACTTTTATGGCTGTTTCTAATGGAATCCCCTCAACAAGAATAGCATCTCGCACCTCTTGAAAAAGGCTTGCAACCTTGCCAATTTTTAATCCAATTAATTCTCCTAATTCATTGAAATCTGGAAGACTTCCTTGTGCATCAGATGTAAAGGTTACTTGTGAAATATCAACATTCGCCGCAAGCATTTCTCTTAGGGCAACACTACATTTTACTTCTCCTTCTTCCAAAAATTTCGGAATGGAGCTTGTAGTAAAATCAACATATCCACCTTTTTGTGCAAATCGAATCCCTTCAAGAAATAAATGTTTATTCCGATTAATATGTGTTGGATAAAACTGTCTTATTGGAATATCTGTATTCTCTATAACATCCAAAATAACCTTCAAATGATCATAGCTATCTCCAATATGTACATTAACGATTCCCGCCTTACCAGAAAGCATTCCTCCTACTCTTGCTGCAGAAGCAATTTTTGCCATTTCTTCTGCAGTTGGCTGTGAGGAACGGTGGTCAGCAATCGCTACTTCTCCAACCCCAATTATTTTATCAATTAAGATAATATCATCTTCAATTTTGCCTGTTAGAGTTTTGATTGGTACCTGATAGGAGCCTGTTTGAACATAGCAAGTAATTCCTTCTTCTTCTAACCCTCGAGCTTTTGCAATTAGGTTTGTCATCGTTCTTGTCGTTCCATCCGTACCGATAACCCCAATTAATGTGGTCACCCCTGCTAATGTTGCGTCAGTTAATTGAATTTCTGGAGTTCTTGTCCGATAGCTACCTTCCCCGCCTCCACCAATAATATGTACATGGGCATCGATAAAACCTGGTACCACCAATTTTCCTTTTGCATCTATTACTTTAATATCGACAAAATCATTGGGTATTGTGATTTCATCTTTTATATAACCAACTTTTTGGTCTACAATTAAAATATCTTTTTTTCCTAAATAGGTTGGAGCATAAACTTCCCCATTTTTTATCAAGGTTAACAATGAAAAAATCCCCCTTTATCCGTCTTTCTCATCCTACTTCTAATCATAACCATTTGAAAATGAAAAGGCACTTACTAATGAGGAAAAATATCAAGTGAAGGGAGAATGAAAAACAAACTAAAAAGTGGAGTAATTTTAAAAAAACGAAGGAGAATCTTAGCACTTTCTTGTTCATTTTCTGAATGGCTTCTACCGTAAATCCCCTAATTCTACTTTTTCTAGAATTTCATGACTTTTACACCATGTATTTCATAGATTTCTGTATAGTCCCTATATTTTTACTTTATAATTATAGACACCCTAATTATTGTGAGAAATTATTTATTGAGGGGTTTGGAAGAAGCTATCCACAACAGCTATTAAGGTGAATGGAAATGGGGCAACAAGAAAATTGTAGCCCCATTGTTTAGATATTGAATTTTGCGATGGTTCCTTGCAATTCTTGTGCAAGAATGCTTAATGTTTCTGATGATGCCGTAATGTCTTCAAATGAAGCAAGTTGCTCTTCTGACGAAGTCGCAACAGATTGAGAATTTTCAGCCGCCTCTCTTGCAATAGTGGACAATTGTTCCACAGCAATTGTCACCTGTTGGGTATTGACAGAAATTTGCTTGGAAGAAGATGATACTTCTTGAATCTGCTTGTTTACCTGTGCAAAAGAAGATAGGATTTTTTCAAAAATTTCGCCTGTTTCCCTCATTACAGTTTTCCCAAGTTCCACTTCATTCAAATTTTCAGTCATGCTTTGGTTGACATTTTCTGTTTCTCTTTGAATTTGCTCAATCAGTTGAACAATCTGTCCTGCGGAAGAACGAGATTGATCGGCAAGTCTTCGAACTTCATCTGCAACCACAGCAAACCCTTTTCCGTGCTCTCCTGCACGTGCTGCTTCAATAGCGGCATTTAATGCAAGCAAATTGGTTTGTTCAGCAACTCCAGTAATCACTTCGATGATCTTCCTTATTTCAAGAGAACGTTCTTTTAAAAGGCCGATTTCATGAATAGTTTTTTCGAATTTTTGATCAATAACATTCATTTGGCCAATGGCTTTTTGGACTGATTCATTACCTTGGGCGTTAAGAATGTTTGCATCTTGAACTGAATCCCTAACACTTAACGCAGATTCCGCGATTTTTTGGGTACCTATCGCTACTTCTTCTATTGCTGATACACTTTCTTCAGAACTCCTCAATTGAACCTCCGCTCCACTTGCAACTTCTTGAATAGCGGAAGAAATTTGTTCCGATGCTTTCGTTGTTTGTTCAGCGGTAGCGAACAGTTTTCCCGATGCCGCTGCTACTTGTTCGGCACTTTTAGTAATATGATGAATGACGTCCCTAAGACTTTGTGTCATGGCATTGAAGGAAATAGTCAAATCTCCAATTTCATCATTTGCTCTCACTTTCATTTCCTCTTGAGTCAAATCACCTGAAGCGATTTTTTCAGCTCGAATAGCGAGGTTTCTAACCCGGGCAGAAATCTTTTTCCCCATCCAAAGAGCAATAAAAGCACCCAATAAAAGAGCAATAAGAGTAGATAGGCTGAGATTAAACTGTAATGCCTTAACTTTGGATAAGGTTTCTTTTCTAACTTGTGCAATTCGAGCGTTTTGCAGCTTAATCATTTCATTCGCTACATCCCGAACACTAGTAACAAGAGGAAATCCTTCTTTTGAAAGAACCTCTGTATAAGCTGGATCGTTTACTCTTTTTAAAGTAATGGCTTTTTCAGCAACTTGAATGTAATGATCGTTATCTTCTTCTAATTTTAAAAACAATGTTTTCGTCTTTTTATCTGTAAGAACAGGGGCAACATTTTTACTAACATTTAGGTACTGATTTTTTGAATTTTGATAGGTTGCCAAGGCTTCCTCATTTCCTAATAACAAATACCCGTGACTTGCTAATTGAATTTCTTTCGTCGATTCGATAAGAACATGAATCATATCGACTTTACGAACCTCATGATTCAGAAGACTTTCATAATTATTTTTGATAGAGTTTGTGCCAACAAAAGCAAACTCCACCATGGCTAACATGATAATTAAAACAGAACCAAAACCGAGAAACATTTTTTTTGCCACTGTAAATTTCATGTTCTTTCTCCTTTAGAAAATAACTCCTAGTTCTTATTTTAATAAGTACACTTTTGTTTCATAAGGCTTAAGCGTAAATTGTTTTCTTAATTTCATATCGATCACATCATAGTTGTTTAAAACAAGCTCAGAAGAAGAATACGTTACACTAGAGGGAACCCTAAATCGAGTGATTTTATTCGTAAAATTGTTTATGATGATGGCCTTTTGATGGCCTAATTTCCGTATATAGACAAATAACCTTGGATGATTAGGAAACAGCAACTCGTAAGTTCCATATATGAATACCGGATTCTCTTTTCTTAAAGTAATCATTTTTTTATAAAAATGTAAAATGGAATCTGTATCTTCTAATTGTTCTGCCACATTAATCTTTGGATAATTTGGATTCACTTTCAGCCATGTTTTGTTCGAGGTTGTAAATCCCGCCATATTGCCTGCATCCCATTGCATTGGGGTACGGGAATTATCACGTCCATATTCCCAAATCACTTTCATGATTTCATCATGGGGGGTACCATTTTCAGATTCAATCTTGTAATAATTGATCATGCCGACGTCATTGTAATCCTCAATGGAAGGAAACTGGACATTTGTCATTCCGATTTCCTGCCCTTGATAAATATATGGTGTGCCTTTCATAAAAAAGTAAAGTGCGCCAAGCATTTTGGCACTTTCTTTCCAAAACACTTTGTCATTTCCCCAACTTGACACTCTTCGGGTCTGATCATGATTTTCAATAAACAAGGCATTCCAGCCTCTGCCTTCTAAGCCTGTTTGCCACTTAGAAAAATTTTTCTTTAATGCTCTTACATCAATGGTTCCATCTTGCTTTTTTTTCCAAAGACTCAAAAATTCAAACTGAAAAATCATATTGAAATAACCATTTTCTTCACTTACCCATTTGTCTGCATCCTCGATCCCAACACCATTTGCTTCTCCGACTGTCATAATGTCATAATTTTTAATGGTTTTTTGGGATAATTCCGTCAGAAATTCATCAATTCCCTCTACATTCATCATTTTAGGGAAGCATGGAACATAATCTAAATTCTCTCGATTTGGCATATCAGGAAATCCTGGTTCTTTTTTAATATGAGAAATAGCATCAATCCGGAATCCGTCAATTCCTTTTTCCAGCCACCAATTGACCATTTCATATAAAGCCTCTCTCACATCAGGATTCTCCCAATTCAAATCTGGTTGCCGCTCTGAAAAGAGGTGCATAAAATATTGTTTTGTTTCTTCATCATATTTCCAAGCTGAGCCGCTGAAAATGGATTCCCAATTATTTGGTTCCTTCCCATCCTTTCCATCCTGCCAAATATACCAATCACGCTTTGGATTTTCTTTAGTGGATTTGGATTCAATAAACCAAGGATGTTCGTCGCTCGTATGATTAATAACCAAATCCAGAATCAATTTCATTCCGCGCTTATGGATTTCTTCAAGCAACTCATCAAAATCAGCCATTGTCCCAAACTCATCCATAATATCTTGATAATTTGAAATATCGTAGCCATTATCGTCATTAGGAGATTTATACATTGGACAAATCCAAATCACATCAATCCCTAATTCTTTTAAGTAATCTAGTTTTAATGTAACTCCTTTTAAGTCCCCGATTCCATCGCCGTTGCTATCCATAAAACTTCGCGGATAAACCTGATAAACAACAGCTTCTTTCCACCATACTTTGTTCATTTTGGATCTCCTTTTACGTTGTTTAATCTAGGTTACTTGATTGATCCTTGCATCACGCCATTGATAATGGATTTCTGACCAATTATGTACATGATTAAGATAGGAAGTACCGTCAGAAAAATAGCTGGAATCAGAAGTTCCCAATTGTTCATATAGGTACCATTGAATACCTTCATCTGAACTGGCATCGTATACACATCTTCGGTATTTAAGATCAGCGAAGGAAGAAGGTAATCATTCCAAATCCACAGTACATTCAATATGGCAATCGTTACAGTAATTGGTTTTAACATTGGCAAAACAATAATAAAAAATGTTTGCAATGTATTGCAGCCGTCAATTCTAGCTGCCTCTTCAATCTCAACTGGAATGGACTTAATAAACCCATGAAAAATAAAGATCGACAGCGCACTTCCAAATCCAATATAAAAGATAATTAAGAGAGGAATTGGCATGGAATCAATCAATTGAAGTTTGGCTCCATAAATATAAATAAGCGGAATCATCAATGATTGAAATGGAATTACCATGGAAGCTACTAAAATTGTAAAAAATATTTTATTGTATCGAGTCGGTTTTCTGACCAAATGGTAAGCTGTCATTGATGAGAAAAACACGATCAAAAGTGTGCTTATAGTCGTAATCACAAACGTGTTTTTAAATGTGACCAAAAAATTCATTTTTTCAATAACATCGACAAAATGGGCAAAACTCCAATGCGTTGGCATTGAAAACGGAGAGCTTAAAATTTCCCCATTGCTTTTAAATGAATTAATAATGAGCAGAAAAAAAGGAAAGATAAACGCGACAAAGGCGATAATTGAGATCACATAGGCGAAGGTGGAGGTCACTATTCTTCTTGTACTCATTATGCTTCAACCTCCATTTTCTTACTAGAATAAACTTGAATCCCGGTGACAACCGCAACAATAATAAATAAAATAATAGCTTCTGCTTGCCCTGTTCCATAATTTGCTTGAACAAAGGCTTTATTCACTACGTGCATCGATACCATTTCGGTGCTGTTGTATGGCCCACCTTTTGTTAGGGAGAAGTTCAAGTCATAAACCATAAATGCGTTTTTCAATGATAGAAAGATGGTAACTACAAATGAAGGGACCATTAAAGGAAGTGTCACACTAACAAGTCTTCGGAAAGGGCCTGCTCCATCAATGGTGGCGGCTTCAATCAAATCCTTTGGAATACTGATTAACCCCGCGATAAAAATAATCATCATATACCCCGACGTTTGCCAGATGGTTACGAGAACAAGCGCCCAAAAAGACATATGTGGATCCCCTAACCACCCAAGCTTCAACCACTCTATTCCAAATTTTTCACCAAAAGCAGGTAATGTTTGGACAAACACAAATTGCCAAATATACCCGAGAAGTAATCCACCAATCAAGTTTGGAGTAAAATAAGCCGTTCTCATAGAATTTTGAATCTTGATTCCAGAAGTTACTAAATAAGCCAGTCCAAATCCTACAAGGTTTACTAAAAAAACAGTGGCAATCACAAACTTTATAGTTAACCAAAGAGAACTCCAAAACTGTGTATCCTGAACGGCATTGACGTAATTCAGCAGCCCGGAAAATACCATAGGATCTGTTGGAGTATCCATTTTGTTCAGCGTAAGATAAACCCCATATACGAATGGAATCAGAACTGTAATAGCAAAAAAGATGGTGGTAGGCCCTAGGAATAAAAATGAATTGCCCCAATTGGCAAGACTCTTTTTCCGATTCTTCATTTGTTTCACATCCATTTCTTATTTAAAACAAGTGGGCGAGAGTATTACCTACTCGCCCACTTCCATGCTTTTCATTTTTCAAATTCATAAATTATTCTTGATGACTCTTGTAATAGTCCTCAAATACTTTTGCCAATTGTGCTCTAGATTCTTGTTTTGCAATATATTTTTGAACATCAGGTCCAATGGTTGTTGGCCAATCCCCAGCATTAATATAGTTTGTGCTAAATGGCATTGTTGCGCCTTTTGCAATCGCATTACTGATAGCAATACCTAATGGATTATTTACTTTGTTTGGATTATTTTTAAAGGCAGATATAATTTGCCCTTTATTTACCACGAAATCTTGACCTGTTTTATCATATACAAGCCAATTTAAGAATTTCTTTGCTGCAGCCTGCTCTGCTTTTGTTGCTTTTTTGTTGATAACAAAGACTTGTGTTGGACCAACGGCAATCTTATTGTTTAGAGCATTATCTGGATTATTGTCAACTGGAACTGGCATAAATCCGAAAGTATCCCCAGCAATAGCATGTAAGGAATCAAAAGCCCAGTCTCCATTAAATAGGATTGCAGAATCACCTTTACCAACTGCTACGTGTGCAGCATCATAATATTGGCCAAGCGGGCGATCTCCAAACTTATTATAATCTTTTGAGGTTAATAGATTCAAAGTGTCGTAATAACCATTCCATGCAGCATTTTGCGTAAGATCTAGAGAGCCAGATTTTAACTTATCTAAGATGGTATTTGGATCACTTTCTTGATCTAAGAAAAGTGAGCTGTAGTGATTGCCAACAGACCAGGCTTCTGTCTGATAAGCTACAGGATACTTAACGCCAGAGGCTTTAATCTTGTTTAGAAGGTCTTTTAATTTATCTTGTGTATTGATGGAGTATGGATCAAAAGTACCACCTACAGCCTTATCCAATACTTTTTGATTATAAACTAACCCCATGCCTTCAACTGCGAATGGGAATCCAATAACTTTGCCGTCTGAATTTTTAAGGGCATCGTTTGTTTCAGCATTCCATTTATCATTGGAAAGATCGATACCAACGTCTTTGTATTTATGTAAGGCAGCGTAAGGATCGAACATTGCCAATGTAACCGTTTTCCCAGAAGCGGTTAGTTTATCATACACACCCAATGTGTCACCAACAGCCTGTGTATCCACTTCAACATTAATTTTTGGATTCACTTTCATAAAGTCTTTTGCTGCTTGCTTGAACTGTGCATCAATTTCACCTTTAGAGTTTGTAACGATAATCTTTACTGGTGAATTTGAATTTGTTGCCGATTTCGATGAACTCCCTCCACAGGCAGCCAACGAAAAAGTTAAAGCGGTTACAATACCAAGCATGGCTGATTTTTTAATCAAGCCAACAGTTTTATTCATTTTACCCATTTTTTCATCTCCCTTTAAAAAAAAGTTTCCCAGACAGGAAATTTTCTTGCCTGCGAGCTTATTATATGACAAAATATTTCCTAGGTCAACAAAATTTATTATGTTTTTGCTTGAGGTTGGCCCTATAATTTAATTGATTCATCCATTAAAATAAGGATAGTTTTAATTTAAGGTTGTGGTCAGATTGAAAATTACGCTTAAGGAAATTGCTGAAAGAGCAGGCGTTTCAGCGTCAACTGTCTCCAGGGTTATCAACAACAGTAAGCCAGTGAAAGAGGAAGTTCGTAAACGTGTTTTAAATGTCTTAAAGGAAATGAATTATCTTCCTTTTGTTGCCCAAAACTTAACTCAGCAACAAGAGCAAATTTTGATAGGAGTTATATGTCCGCAGTACAGCAATACCGTTCTTGATGATTTAATGGTTGGGATTAATAAGGTCAGTAAATTGTATGGTTATGATACTGTTGTTGCATTATCCGATGGCACAGTAGAAAATGATCTTCATTATGTCGATCTATTCAGCAATAATTTATCCATACAAGGAATCATTTTTATGGGGAATCAATGGGAAGAACAATACCTAGACGTTATTAAAAAAAATCTTACCCCAGTCGTATTGGTGGGTCAGGTTTCTTCTCTTCCTTCTATTCCGTCTGTACATGTTGACAACGTTACAGCATCCTATGAAGCCGTCACCTACTTGATTCAGAATGGACATCGTCAGATTGGTATGATCCGTGCCAATATCGGCAAGACGGTTCGGGGAGATCGATTTCAGGGTTATCAGAACGCCTTGGCTGATGCAGGAATTTCAGTAAATGAAAGGTGGATTGCAGAAAATGATTTATCGATTGAGGGTGGAAGCAGGGCAATGGCAGCCATCCTTGAAAATGAGTTATTGCCATCCGCTGTTTTTTGTTCCTCAGACTCCATGGCTATTGGAGCCATCACCTATTTGATGGATCAAGGATATCAGGTTCCTGAGGACATATCTGTATTTGGCTTTGATGGGATTACCTTATCAAAATTGATCCGCCCTAATTTGTCAACGATTGAATACTCTGCTGTTGAAATTGGGATGACTGCTACTCGAATCTTGATCAAACTAATAAAAGGTGAAAAGGAACAAATTCCGCACCATATCAATGTGATTCATCACTTGGTCCTTCGAGAAAGCACAAGATCCATGTAATCCTAATAATGAAAACAAACTCGCCGATTGACGAGCCCATAATGGCGAAGACAGTGGCGTAGTTTTCCTTTCCAGGCTCGTAGCAGCCGTGTTCTAAAGCGCTCGACTGACTAGGACTTCTTGTCCTTCGTGCGACATAGGAAAGTATAAAATTATCATAAAAATTTTATACTTTCCTATTAGCTAACAAAGGACTTTACCCTCTAAATCTTTTTTATAAATTAAAGTAATCCTTCCTCTCTTAACCAACTATAGAAAACCACACGATATCCAAACATTAATTGCACCACTACTTATGTTAAAAATTTTTTCCAAGTAATGTTTCGCATAGAAGTCCCTGCTCGATAGAAATCCTTCAATATTATTTTTTTTAGAAGAATAACCGTATCCCTCTTTTAGCATTCCAATTATTAATGGTTACCACGGCTATGATCTTTCCACATTTTTTGCCATTTTTCAATTTGTTTGTTCCATTTCTCTTCCCATTTTTGGACTTCATTTTGAAGAGGTTCTTCAACACTATCCTTTTGTTTTTCTATTATGGTATCTATATGCTCTACATGGAAGCTTTCTGGTTCTGTATGAACAAGGGCCCCTTTTAACATGTCGCGAAAAACAATGGCTGCCCCCTCGCTGCTAGTGGTTGTTAAGTAATGTTTTTGATTTGTTTTATCATAGCCAACCCAAACAGCTCCAACCATTTGTGGTGTATATCCAACAAACCATTGATCTTTTACACCATTAATTCCTTTAATAGGTACCTGGGTTGAACCAGTCTTTCCTGCTACTTCTCTGCCTTCTATTTGTGCTCCTTTTCCAGTGCCATTCTCTACAACCCCTAGAAGCATAGTGGTCATTTTATCTGCAACAAATGTAGTTGTCACTTTTTGTTTTTTTTCTTTCCATTCAGAAATCACTTTTCCGTCTGGAGAAACAATCTTTCTAATTGCATGGGCTTTTATTCGAACTCCATGATTCGGAAATACTGAAAAGGCTTCTGCCATTTCAAGTGGTGATACCCCTTTTTCTAGACCACCTAGTGCAATCGAAAGATTTCGATCACCTTTTGAAAGCGGAATTCCAAATCTTTTAATGGAATTCAAACCCTTTTCAATTCCAATTTCGTTTAGAAGCCAAACGGCAGGAACATTTTTTGACTCGTTAACTGCTTCATACATTGGCACATCTCCAGCATATTGATGATTATAATTGCTTGGTTCATAATTTCCAAAGGCCATAGGTTCATCCTTTAACATATCTGTAATCTTGAAGCCTTCCTCTAACGCTGGTGTATAAACTGCTATTGGTTTAAAGGATGAACCAGGTTGTGCTTGCAACTGGGAGGCACGATTATATCCTCTAAATATATGACTTCCTCGGCCACCAACTATCGCTCTAATCCCTCCCGACTTTGGATCCATTAAGACAGCCCCGCTTTGAACAAGCATATCCGTCTTTTTTGGAAAGAGTGCATCATTCTGGAATGTTTTTTCTGCAGCATTTTGCATAATCGGATCTAGTTCAGTAAAGATTTGATACCCACCCGTAAGAAGTTCATCCTGTGATAACCCATATTCATGAATGGCCTCATCAAGGACTTGATCCACATAATAAGGATATTTTCCTCGGAAAGGATCATATTCTTTGTCATTTAGAACAATTTTATTTTTTTTTGCATGTTCAAGTTGTTGTGTAGTGATATATCCTTGATTCTTCATTGCATTTAAAACAACATTACGACGATAGATTGCTTTCTCTAAATGATGATAAGGGTTTAATGCTGAAGGTGCCTTAATTAAACCTGCCAAAAGGGCAGATTCACCGAGGGACAAATCTTTAACCTCCTTCCCGAAGTATTTCTGGGAAGCACGCTTTATTCCCCAAGCACCTTCACCAAAATAGATTTGATTTAAATACATCTGGAGTATTTCCTGCTTAGGATACTTTCTTTCTATTTCCCTGGCGAGAAACAGCTCCTCAATTTTTCTTTTGTACGTCTTTTTAGAAGTTAGCAGAGAGTTTTTCACCAGCTGTTGTGTAATAGTACTTCCACCCTCGACAGTTTCACCAGCTTTAATATCGCGAAAAAAGGCACGTGTAATTCCAATAAAATCGACACCATGATGTTCATAAAATCGATGGTCTTCAATGGCGACCACTGCATTTTTCATATTAACTGGTATCTGGTTGATTGAAATTCCCTCATTTTTATTAGCAGAAATTTTACTTGCCACATGTTCTTTCACGTCATAAAAAACAGTTGCCTGTGGTAATTCGTTTTTTAAAGCTGAAATATCAGTATCACCTTTTAAGAAATTGACAATCCCTAAAATGAATAAAATCATCGTCAGCAAGGCTAAAACGACCATTTGACTCATGTGCCATTTTTTCCAATTATTTATTACTCTAATGTCAAAAAGTTTATACATAAGTCCCCCCAGAATTTCTTCTATAAAAGGTTTTATTTTCTTTTTCCCTTAAATGGAAAAAATTACTCAAAATTCTGTAGGTAGGACCAATCTAGGCACTTATTTTCCATTAGGTACGATGGCCTGCTTAGCACTAGTAACATAGTTAGAAAAAAAAACAAATAAAAAAGATAAGGTATTTTTCCTTATCTTTTATTGGTTATTTAATTTTGATAATTCTTTAAAACGCAATCTTGAGTATTTTTCATCAAGGCTACTGAAAATTCGGTAATTTTCTTCATCTACAATTCGGTAATGCTTGCTTAGAATGTTCTGTTGTAGAATATACCCGTTCTTTTTTGATAAAGGTCGCCACCAAATACGTCCACCAAAGGTTTTTCTTTTTCGTACATCAATTCCTTCCCGAGCAACCGTTTCTATCACTTCAAGTGGTTCGCTGCCAAAAAGAAATTGCACAGTTTCCGTTTCTCTAAATAACGCACAAATAGATACGACAACAGACCAGTTAGCGAGGACTCTTCCCTTTTCAATTTGAACGAGTGTTTTCTTAGACAAACCGACGATTTCCGCCATTTTATCCTGCGTATAACCAACTTCAGTTCGTATCAAGCGAAGTTTTTCAGAAACTAAAGAAATAATCTCATCTCTGGTCACGTTAAAACCCTTCCTTCAATCCTTCTAGAGTAATTTTACACAAATTCCTACAGTTTTTAAAGTTTTTAAAGGCCAGTTCATAAGATTTTTACAAAAAGGCTTTCTTAGATTTGCCTGTTACTTCCCACATCAATCTATATAGTGGCAACATCATATATGACTTTTAACATAACATACAAAAAATACTATCAGGTTAACCTTGATAGTATTTTTTTATATTTATTTGGTTGGAGGAAACCTGCACTCGCTTTTACATGATTTTTGGAGGTCACATGCAGCACATTTACCTTTTTTAGATTTCTTAATAAATTTGACTAATGCAAAGCTTGCATATCCAAAAATAGCGATACCGATTACAATATTAACCAACATCTACTCCACCTCTTTCAATCATTTATACAAGTCCAAACAGCCTGCCGCCTTGATAGATGACAAATGATAAAATGTAGGCAATAACAAGCGCATAAAGTATAGCAAATGAGGTCCATTTCTTTGAACCCGTTTCTTTATAGATGGTAGCTGTTGTTGCCAAACATGGGATATATAATAGAATAAAAACCATAAAACTATATGCTGCAAGTGGAGTGTAATAATGCGCTAATAACCCTTGTAAGCTTTCTCCTTTAGGAACAAAATAGATGATGTTCATAGTAGAAATAATTGATTCCTTTGCAAGGAATCCCGTTATTAATGATGCTGCTGCCTGCCATGTGCCAAATCCAATCGGTTTCAGTAATGGTGCAATACTATTTCCGATTGCAGCCAAATAGCTTTTATCCATATTTACCTTTAAACCATCTGGCCCAGCGTATGATAATAACCAAATAAAAACGGAACCGGCAAAAATAAATGTTCCAGCCTTTCGAATAAACCCTTTTCCTTTATCCCAAGTACTTCTCCATAAGGATTGAAATTGTGGCATTCGATATGGAGGAAGTTCGATAACAAATAAGGAAGCTTCCGACTTTAATAATGTTGATGAAAAAACCTTTGCCAAAATTAAGGCTACGACAATTCCAAGGACATATAAACTAAGAACTATTAAAGCTTTATGACCAATAAAAAATCCACCCACAAATAAAGCGTAAACAGGTAAACGTGCTGAGCATGACATCAAAGGGGTTAATAGAATGGTTAGCAATCTTTCCCTAGGTGTTTCAATCGTCCTTGCTGCCATTATTCCAGGAACATTACATCCAAAGCCAATCATCATCGGAATAAAAGCTTTTCCGTTTAAACCCACTGATTCCATAATTCGATCCATTACAAGAGCAACCCTTGCCATATAACCAGAATCCTCAAGTAAAGAAATAAAGAAGAATAGGATGAAAATTTGCGGAACAAATACTAGAACACCACCAACTCCTGCTACTAATCCATGAATAATTAAAGCATGAATAAATTCAGAAGCACCTATATTACTTAAAATCTTTTCAAAGCCATCTGTTATAGGTCCTGTTAAAATATGATCTAATCCATCAGATAACGGAGTCCCAAGCCAATCGAATGTTAACATAAACATACAGTACATCAGGAGTAGAAAAATAGGCATCCCCAAAAAACGGTTAGTAACAATAGCATCAACTTTCTCAGTAAGAGGGGTGGTTGCATCGCTTTTTCTAACAGCTTCATCCAAAATTTTGCCAATTGCTTCTTTTCTCTTTAAATAAATAAAACTAGCAAGAGATTTTCCCTTTTTCTGCTGCTTTATTTTTATTTCAAGTGTATGTCGAATTGATTCTAGCTTTTCCCTATGAGCTATTTTTAAAAGGTACTCATTTACATATTGATTCCCTTCAAACCATTGTAATGCAAGCCATCTGAGAGAATGTTTAGTATTACCGTGAATTTCCTTCTCTACCATGGAAATAGCTTCCTCAATTTCTTTTCCATAATAAATGAGGTTCTTTCCACTACCTTCAATAGTTGGAGTGTCAATAGCTTGGATGAGCTCCTCACAGCCCTTTCCACTTCGGGCTACAACGGGAACAATTGTAACTCCAAGTAGTGCTGAAAGCATTTTAACATCAATATGGATGCCACGGTTTTCAGCGACATCCATCATATTAAGTCCAATAAATAACGGTCTTCCATATTCAAGCAGCTGTATGGTCAAATGTAAATTTCGCTCCAGCTGTGAAGCATCTAAAATATTGAGTAATTTATCTACCGAATCATTTAAAAAGAAAGAAGTAACAACTCCTTCATCCTTCGAAAGCGGATTCAGTGTATACACACCTGGTAAATCAATTAATCTTCCAATATTATTTTTAAATAATCCAACCTTCTTTTCTACCGTTACACCGCTCCAATTTCCAACATACTCATAGGAACCTGTTAAATTATTAAACAATGAAGTTTTCCCTGTATTCGGGTTTCCTATTAGAGCGACTTCCATTTATAATCTCTCCACTTCAATACGATCTGCTTCTTTTCGGCGAATCCCGATACATTGTCCACATGATTCTATCATAATAGGCCCGCCAAATGGCATAACACATTTAACGCAAACCTCTGTTCCTTCCGTAAAACCTAAATCCAAAAGACGTCTTTGCACAAGGTGACCGACATGAGATATATCGACTATTTTTCCTTTTTCGCCTACTTTTAATTGGCTAACCATGTTTATCACCCTTTTTCAGCTTAATTGAGAATGATTATCTTTATTCATCTGTTATTTTAACATTAATTTTGGACTGCTGTTACATATAAATTGTGACAAAACTTTGAATTAACATGTTTTTTCCAAAGAACTTTTTGTATTTTTATACTATAAATTAAATAAAGGAGTTTATACTTTTTAAGAGAATTATTTAGCAAGTATGAATTATTGGGTAGGGAGAAGAAAATAGCATGTTGTCTGAAACAAAAGCAAATTTGTTCGTTTTTCTGAATGACCACCGCGATAGTATTTTACATGACTGGGAACATCTAATAGTAGTTTCAAAAAGTGACCCCTTTAAAGAGAAAGTACCTTATAATGGTGCATCCTTTTTAGATGTTATTATTAATCATTTTCATTTTACAGGTACTAATCTTGAAAACTTAGTTTATGAATTTGCTATTAAAGTTGCAGATGAAAGAGTAAGAGCAGATATTAATATTGGTGAATTTGTTTATAATGTGAACCTTGGAAGAACCATCCTTTATAGTTATTTAAGCAAAACTGGATTGGAATGGACTGATTTACAGGAATCCATCAATATGATTAATTGTTGTTTCGATAAGTTTCTTTTTCACGCAGTCTCCCATTATGCTGATGCTAAAGATAAAATTATTGATGAGAAAACAAAATTTATTGATTCAACTCATCAAGACAGGTTAACACTGCTTGGCCAAATGACCTCTAGTTTTATTCATGAGTTTCGAAATCCACTTACATCCATTCAAGGATTTATTCAATTATTAAAAGCAGACTATCCAAGTATGCGATATTTAGAAATCATCTCCAGTGAATTAGATCAACTAAACTTTCGGATCTCTCAATTTCTTCTTTTATCAAAAAAGGAACTAATCGGAAAAGAAAAGGTCTTATTTGAACTTAATCACTTAATTGAAGAGGTATTAAATTTTCTATATCCAAGTATTCTTGATGGAAAAGTAAAAATAAGAAAACAATTATCCGATGAAATTCCTCTTTTTGGCTATGCCGATGAAATTAGACAGGTTTTTATTAATATCGTTTTTAATGCTATTGATGTTCTAGGGCACTTTCGTATTCACAATCCAACCATTGAAATTATAAGTCATCAGGGTGATGATCATTTTATCAATATTACTATTTCAAATAATGGACCAATGATTCCTGAAGATCTACAAAAAACAATTTTTGAGCCTTTTTTTACAACAAAAAAACTTGGGACGGGACTTGGATTATTTGTTTGTAAAGAAATTATCGAGAAACATAAAGGTGAGCTCTCCTGTATTTCTTATCCCGAAAAAACGGCTTTTTCTATTAAGCTGCCTATTGCTGCTTTAGTCAGAGAAAACGAAAAATAATTTATAGTCATCCATATTCACGATTTTTTATTTTCAAAAACATCTTTATATAGAATCCCTGCATATGATGTTGTAAAGAATTATTCATTATAGGGAGATTTGTCTATGTTTACGTTAAAGGTTGATCAAGAAATTGAACTTAATTTGTTTCAGCCCCATGATTACCTCAAATTATTTCAATTAGTTGATGAAAATCGTGAATATTTGCAAGAGTGGCTTCCATGGGTAGAAAACATGTCAGCACCTTTTCAATTTGAATCCATTATCCCCATTTGGCTTCAGCAATTTGCTGAAAATAATGGATTTAATGCAGGGATTCTTTTTAAAGGAAAACTTATGGGGTCCATTGGATTAACACAAATTGATTGGTTTAATAAACAAACCAGTGTTGGATATTATTTAGCTAAGAAAGCCCAAGGACACGGAATTATGACAAGATCTGTTCAAGCAGTCTTAAATTACGCTTTTTTCGAATTGGGTCTCAATCGAGTAGAAATCCGCTGTGGTGAAAAAAACAAAAAAAGTCGTGCTATTCCTGAAAGACTTGGATTTGTAAAGGAAGGAAAAATCAGAGACGGAGAACAGCTTTACGGACGATTCCATGATTTAATTGTCTACGGAATGCTAGCGAGGGATTGGAAAGGGTAATTAGAGCAAATCATTATAATGCTGCCTAAATGGCGGCATTTTTTTAATAAGGGAATACTATGCCGCAAGTAATGTAGAAAATGCAAATTAAGGTTATAATAGAAAAAAAGTGAAAGTGTTGTGGAGGTGACGGCCTTACCATATGTAAGGTGTTAAATGATCCTGTTTAATGTTCTAATAATTGCAATACTTATTGCCTTTACTGCATTTTTCGTTTCATCTGAGTTTGCAATGATAAAGGTTCGTACGACTAGAATTGACCAGCTTCTATCAGAAGGAAATAAAAAAGCCGAATCAGCCAAAAGAGTTTTAACTAATTTGGATGGTTATTTATCTGCTACTCAGGTTGGAATTACCATTACTTCATTAATATTGGGGTGGAAAGGCGAACCAACTATTAGGCAAATATTGGATCCTGCTTTTATTCAAATTAATTTACCGATATCATTAAAAACGATTCTTTCTTTTATTATCGCTTTTCTTATTATTACCTTTTTTAATGTCGTGATTGGTGAATTAGCACCGAAAACATTTGCTATTCAAAGAGCAGAAGGAATCATCCTACTATTTGCCCCGACCTTGATATTATTCTATAGATTGATGTATCCCTTTATTTGGATATTAAATCGTTCAGCTCGATTCGTGACAGGAATTTTTGGGGTAAAGCCTGCCTCTGAACATGAAGTTGTATTATCGGAGGAAGAGCTTCGAATCATTCTTTCAGAAAGCTACAAAAGTGGTGAAATCAATCAATCAGAATATAGATATGTGAATAATATTTTTGAATTTGATAACCGAATTGCAAAGGAAATTATGGTTCCACGTACCGAAGTTATTACCCTACCGAAGGATGCAACAATGAAAGAGATCTTTGAGGTTATTAAAGAAGAAAAGTATACACGTTACCCCGTTATCGATGGCGATAAGGATAATATTTTAGGAATTGTTAATATTAAGGAGATTTTAACTGATTGTATCGATCAAAAATGCGAAGATGAAAATCCTTTGCTTCCTTATATAAAACCAGTTATCCACGTAATAGAAACAATTCCAATACACGAACTTTTGCTTAAGCTTCAAAAAAGCAGATCCCACATGGCTATATTATCAGATGAATATGGGGGTACAGCAGGAGTTGTAACTGTAGAGGATATTTTGGAGGAAATTGTTGGCGAAATAAGGGATGAATTTGATATAGATGAACTTCCTCTCATTCAAAAGAAAGGTGAAGATCATTATATTCTTGACGGAAAAGTATTGATTGAAGATGTTAACGATCTTCTGGGAACAACATTGGAGGAAGAGGATTTGGATACCATCGGTGGATGGTTTTTAACTCAAAAGTTTGATATTGAGATTGGTGATAGGATAGAAAGAGACGGTTACAATTTTCAAATAAAAGAAAATGAAGGACACCATATTCTGTATATAGAAGTGACAAAAGCACAAGCGCCTGAAAAAGGGATTGTCAAAAAATAATTTACCATATTTTTTTCCGAATAGTATACCTTCATATTGGCCTGATACCCTCCTTTCACTAGTACAGTATTGAGGCTGTATCGGGCCTTTGATTTTTTTCACTCATTTATTCACTTCTAATTCATAAATGGGTGAATACTCCATAAAATGTTGTTAACAGCTACATTTTTAACTGTAACGTTTGACTGTATGCTTCAAATTCTTTATAATTATTGTAATTTTATATGTTGAGGTGGTATGATGGGGCCGTCTATCGTATCGGTGAATTAGCAGAAATCGCAGCGGTTTCGAAAAGAACAATCGACTACTATACATCTATTGGTCTATTGAATCCCGAGCGTTCAAAAGCAAATTATCGTATATATTCAGATGATTCTTTATTAGATTTAAAGTTTATTGAGGAATGTAAAGAATTACATTTCCCGCTCGACGAGATTAGAAGAAAATTAGAAATGAAAAAAGCAAAGAATATCCGTTATTCAGAGGCAGAAAAGCAAATTAGGAGCCTAACACAACAGATGAAACAGCTAGACAATGAATTATCCGTTTTAATTCCTTTTATTGAGTCTTTGGATGATTTCCAAAAAGAAACACTCATTAGAAAGATTAAGTTACAAGGAACGGCTCTAATGAAATCTCTCCTTAATGTAACGAGGTAATTTGCACTTTATTGGGAGGTGGATTCCTTACTCGTAGTAACGAGATAAGGGAACTTATTTGGACATATTTAACTTGGTTGTCATAGCCATTATGATTGCTTTAACAGCCTTTTTTGTTGCTTCAGAATTTGCAATTATTAGAATCAGAAGCTCAAGAGTTGATCAATTAATAGAGGATGGAAGTACTAGAGCAATTTCAGTTAAAAAAGTTATTTCAAATTTGGATGAATATCTTTCTGCTTGTCAGTTAGGTATTACGATTACAGCACTTGGTTTAGGTTGGCTAGGCGAATCAACAATAGAACATTTGCTCCATCCACTTTTTAACGGAATACAAGTTCCAGAGAGAGCTGCTCAAATTCTGTCAGTTGGAATCGCATTTGCAGCCATTACCTTTTTACATGTTGTAGTCGGTGAACTTACTCCTAAAACTTTTGCTATACAAAAAGCTGAGAACATTGCACTTGCCATGTCACGGCCACTTATCCTTTTCTATAAGATCATGTATCCGTTTATCTGGGCACTAAATGGCTCAGCAAGGGTAACCGCCAGTATTTTTGGTCTAAAACCTGTTTCAGAAAATGAAATTGCTCATACGGAGGAAGAACTTCGGATTATATTGTCTGAAAGCTATAAAAGCGGTGAAATAAATCAATCAGAGTTTAAGTATGTAAACAAAATATTTGAATTTGATAACCGGATTGCAAAAGAGGTTATGGTTCCAAGAACAGAAATTGTCTCTTTATCTAAGAACGACACACTGCAAACTTTTCTTCAAGTTTTACAGGAAGAAAAATTCACAAGGTATCCCATTATTGATGGTGATAAGGATCATATTATTGGTCTTGTGAATATTAAAGAAATGGTTACTGACTTAATTCGGAAAGAAAACTTATCCTTACAAACACTAGAAAAATATACTCGCCCTATTATAAGAGTAATAGAAAATATTCCTATTCATGATTTGCTTGTAAAAATGCAAAAAGATCGAATTCATATGGCGGTTTTAATGGATGAATATGGTGGTACATCTGGACTTGTTACCGTTGAAGATATTTTGGAAGAAATTGTTGGAGAAATTCGGGATGAATTTGATATGGATGAAATCCCAATGATTCGTAAATTAAAAGACTATCATTATATCATTGACTCTAAAGTCCTAGTAAGTGAAGTTAATGATTTACTAGGACTTGAAATTGACGATGAAGATATTGATACAATTGGTGGTTGGATTTTAACAGAGAATTATGAAGCAAAAGAAGGCGACATCATATCTTACGAAACCTACACCTTTAAAATTATAGAAATGGAAGAGCATCATATAAAATATATTGAAGTCATAAAAAAGTTTAATCATGAGGAATTATCTACAGAAAAAATACCTTTGACAAAATCAGTTGTAAATTCGTAATAACAAACCTTAAACAAAAAATGGACCGCTGACAATCAGCGGCCCATTTTTTTAGTTATTTATTTTTTAACATGATAATTTCCTCTTCAGCTTTTGCTAATTTAACTAGATGGGAATCAAGTCTGCGATGGATATATTTTACTTGTTCGCCATCTAAGACCTCTTTTAATAGATTTATAATTTCATCCTTTTGCAGTGTTTCAATTCGTTGGAGGGATTCCTTGATGTCTGATAAGTCAATTTGATTTACTGCAACCCGATGTTCAATACTATCAACTTTTTCCAAACGGGAAAGCCGATGTTCTATATTTTCCAAAGTAGAATTAAATGACTGTATAAGGCTTTTTATATCATCAACATTTTCGGATAACTTTTCAAGTTTATGTTCCATAATGGCAAAACCCCTTTTGTAAGTTGATTTAATTTTAACATCATTCTCACTATTAATATGTTACAAATTCAGCAACAATTATTTATAAAAAAATAATATTTTGAATGTATTCGAATTGAACTCTTCAACTATTAAGGGGTAACTTCCATACTCTTAATACATAACCACCACAGCCACATTGGTCTATGAATTTAATTTTAAGTTGGCCTGGAAACAATTTTTCTAAAAGCGGCTTCAGATAATCTGTAGGATTATCAAACACCTCAGATGTAACTAAATTAACATAAAATCCTGTATTTGTTTCCTCAACAGCTTTTATTGCATCTTTAATAATTAAATCAATATCATTTTCGTATTCATCATGTTCAAGATCCTTTGTCCAATCCTTATCCATTATTATACCCCCATTTTCAATAATCATTATCTAAATTAAACCTCACTTTTAAACTAAAGGTATTGATTTAAAGCACGTTTGTGAAATGTTTTAGAAGAAAGTTTGAACACTTTCCAACAAACCTCGTAAATTAAAAGGTCTGTGAATATTATCATAGGCAATTATTTTCAAAAACTTTACCATTTAACCAAGGGACAAAACTTAAAAATAATGTCCTATTACAAATAAACCATTTAAAAAGGTTGGTGTTTAGTATGTTTATTTCAATCGATGAAAAAGCTTTTTCTTGGTTCACAAAAGAATTTGATATGAATAAACCTTTTAGTATTCGGTTATTTCCTCAATATGCTGGTTTTGGTGAAAAACATAAGGGTTATAGTCTTGCTTTTTCGGCTGAAACACCAAATAATGCTGGATTTACTAAACAATTTGATGGAATTACATTCTATGTTGAGGAAAATGATACCTGGTTTTTTAACGATACAGAAACCTATCTAACTGTTGATCCTAAAGATGAATTGCAAGTATCCTTTAACACAAATATTCACTAATTTTTAATTAATAGATTTCCATAGTAAAAAGGGCATCCATGGTGCCCTTTTTTTCGCATTCAAAAACCCCTTCCCTACAATTTCTCCATATAATTAAATAAATAAATATTTTATGAGTAATTAGTATGTTAATCTGTAAATATCCGAAAATTAGCAATAATATGTGAACTAAAGTACAATTTTAATAGATTCCACATACAATAGTAAAAAAGTCACCTATTTATTTCCCTTAGGCAACATAGTACATACTCTTAATAAAAGGGAGGTAGGACATATGGAGCATGCAAGGCCATTTATTGTTTGGTTTGGTGTAACATTTGATTTATCTATAATCCTTACATCAACGTTCGCTGCACTTGCAACTGTCGTCATCGTCTTATTAGGGTCTAGAAAACTTACTATTTCTACACCAAGAGGAATGCAAAATTTTATTGAATGGGTTATAGAATTTGTTCAAGACATTATGCAAACTGCTATGGGATTTACAGACAATCTCTTCATTCTTTCCACTGGAGTTTCCTTACTATTATATTTATTTATTTCCAATCTTATGGGTATTCCTTTTTCATTTGTTGCAAATAACAATACCTGGTGGAAATCCCCCACTGCTGATGCTCATGTTACCATGACACTAGCCATCATGATTATGGTGTATACCCACTTTATCGACATACGTTTACACGGTTTTAAACACTATTTTCTAAGCTTCTTTAAACCGTTTAAAGCATTATTTGTTATTAATATAACCGAACAATTTTGTACCACATTAACATTGGGACTCCGGCTATATGGAAATATTTATGCAGGTGAAGTCATGCTTGAATTACTAGCAGGAGCAATAAACAAAGGAATTATCGCGGCTATTCTAGCAGCGTTTCCAATGGTAATATGGCAGGCGTTTTGTCTTTTTATCGGGGCCATTCAGGCATATATTTTTGTTACTTTAACAATGGTTTATATTGCTCACAGGGTCACATAGAAAAGGGTAAGGGCACTGAAGCTTAAATCCAGCACTCCACTCCCAGGATGGTCCTGACATTTGGAGGGTGACGACTTAAGACCTCGAGCTGTTCGAAGCAAAGCTTCTCTCAAGATACTAATGGAAGCGCATTCAGTGGAGAAAACTACCTAGGCACTGGTCGACTAAAAACGCCGCGTTCTGCGGCAACCTGTGCTTCGAAGCTAGATATTTTATAATTTAGAAGGGAGATGAAATAAATGGGTGATTTTGAAATTTTCGGAATACCCGTTTCAATTGGAACAATGATCTATCAAGCCCTTCTCTTCACCGTTCTTGTTTTTTTTCTAAAAAAATATGCATTTAAAAAAATTATAAACATTATCGAAGGCCGCAAGCAACATATTGAAAATCAATTGGAGCTTTCCGAAAAATACAGACTAGAAGCTGAAAAATCGCTGGAAACGAACAACGAAATGCTTAAACAGGCGAAAAGGGACGCGAGAGAAATTGTTAAAGAGGGCGAAAGAAAGTCTAGAATTATAATCGATGATGCTAGAGAGGAAGCAAAACAAATCGTAAAAGAAGCTAAGGAATATGCCTTATTAACCCGTTCCCAAGTGCATGAGAAAAAAAGCAATCATAAGGGGGGATAATAATGAAGCATAAATTCGTGAAACATTTAAACCGTACAACGGAAATAATGGAGATAGGAATGGAAGATACCTATACTTATGTCCACTATAAAAAAGGATCAATTGAACAAACTGCATGTGTATTAAAAAATGGAGATATAACACTTGAGTCCTATTTTGAAAAGTTTTTCAAAGAAAATAAGGTATCAGAAGAAATGAGAAAAGATGTCCGTAAATTATTAAAAAATGAAAAGTATATAGCGAATTTCCACTGGAAGGAATTTACAAATTTTCTAATGAAAACTCTATCATTGCACATGGTATTTGGTTTAACCGTTGCTTTATCTGTCTTTTTAGGCTATAAACTTGGTGACTATTTAGATACTCAATTTGGTCTTTATCCTCTTTTTACAGCACTGGGTTTCTTTGTAGGAATAGGTATTGGCGGTCTAACAGGTTATACTATGGTGCAAAAATACTTTATTCCGGCTGTTAAAGCCCCTGAACCGAAAAAAATATTGAGTACCCTTACACAAGAGGAAGTTGATAAACTCCCCATCATCGATATAACTGTTGATGATGTTCGTAGAGCCGTAAGAAAGTTTTCGGATAGTTTGCCTAAGGGTGTGTATCGAACAATCCTTGTTCGTGATGACAATGGCATTGATTTTACACAGTTAGCCCATATCTTAAAAGGGGTCCCTTCAAAACCATTTTATATGTCAAAAGAAACGTACGACTTGTTTGAAGAAAGTGAAAAATTAATTGCACAAGAAATGGACTTAGTTCAAAAGGCTGTTGATCTTTATGTGAAAGAGCAAAGGGATTATCCGATGCTAAAATTCGATCCACAAAGACGTGTAAATTATTATCAATTAATTTCTGATCATTATTTAAAATCTTCTCCCCAAACCCAGTTTTATATTACCGATTTAGATGGAATGATTACACATATTAAACCAAAGAAAACAAAAGAAGGATCCCCTCAGGAATGAGAGGATCTTTTTTTCGGTTAGCTATGTGTAACTTTTCTATCTTCCATCCGCCACAATATGAATATCAATATTGGACGTTTCTCTCATAATCATATTTACGATTGATCCTTTTCTAATTTCTTCCCACCTTGATCTAGCCGACTGTCCTAATACAATTTGGGTAATGTTATTCTTGATAGCCGTATTTATAATATAGTAAGCAGGTTTACGATTAGTATTTTCAATTAAAATAAATTTTGCATTGAATTGTTCTGCAAGAAGTCTCCATTGCTTTATAATCTGCTTTTTTGACTCGTTAAAAGTATTTGTATTTTCCTTCGTAACGTTCAGAATAAATAAATCAGCCTTTAAGCGATTTGACATTCTCCAGCCACGCCGAATTAATTTTTCAGCTGTTGGACCATATTGAACACACACTAAAATCTTCTCGTGAACACCAATAGGTCCATTGACAATGTCACTAGTAATTTGCTCAATCTTTTCATCCACATCGTTTGCTACTTCACGCAGTGAAAGCTCTCTTAATGCAGATAAATTACTAAGAGTGAAGAAATGATTTAAAGATTGCTCAATTTTCTCTTTTGAATATATTTTTCCTTCTAATAAACGTTTTCTTAAAGTTTCCGGCGTGATATCAATGAGTTGAACCTCACCTGCCTTTTGAATAAAGGTATCCGGGATTCTTTCTCTAACCTTCACACCTGTAATTTGTTGAACAATGTCATTTACACTTTCAAAGTGTTGAATATTAACAGCAGATAACACATTTATACCTGCTTCCAAAATTTCTTCCACATCCATATATCGCTTATTGTTGGAGGAACCTGGAATATTTGTATGTGCCAGTTCATCAACAATTACATATTCAGGATTCCGTTTAATAATAGCTTCTACATTGAGTTCATAAAAACTTCTATCCTTATATTCGATTGTTTTTAAGGGTACTTGCTCAAGGTCTTTTATTTGCACCTCTGTCTCAATCCTACCATGTGTTTCAATTAAACCAATCACAATGTCCTTTCCTTCTTTTCGCAGGTCCATAGCATCTTGAAGCATTTTATAAGTCTTTCCAACACCTGGAGCTGAGCCTATATAAAGCTTTAGCTTTCCTTTCCCTGATTGGGCAATTTCCTGTAAAAACTCTTCAGGCTTTTTTCTTCGAAAGTAAGGATGATCCCATTCCATACCTTCACCCCGATCATTTATTCATTAGCTTGAATAAATCAAGATTGATTTTTAATACATTTACATGTTCCTCTCCAAATATTCCAAGTTGCCTTCCTTCTATATGTTTTTTAACAAGCTTTTCTAAAACTATTTTATCTATACCTGTCTCATTCGAAATCCTGTTCACCTGAATCAATGCAGCCTGGAGAGAGATATCCGGATCCAGACCAGAGCCTGAATTCGTAATCAAGTCGATAGGAATTTTATTTACTTGTATTGAAGGGTTTTGTTTTTTTAAGTCCAGGATCGACTGCTTCACGCGCTTTATCATGTTCGGATTCGATGGAGCATAATTAGTCGAACCAGAGCTTGCAGCATTATCGCCAATACTTGATATCCTCCCATGAAAGAATATGGGAGAAGTAAAATTTTGACCGATTAATTTTGACCCTATGATTTCCCCTTTTTTATTATTAATCAAACTTCCTTCTGCTTTTTCAGGCATTAGCACATTCGCAATTCCTGTACTAACTAATGGGTATAAAAGACCGCACAACAATAAAATAATCAAAGACATACGAATAATAGGTATAAATAGGTTCCTTACTTCTTTCATTTGATATAACACCCCCTCTATTTAAATAAAGAGTGATACAATCAGATCAATTACCTTTATTCCAATAAAAGGAACAATTACTCCTCCTAATCCATAAATTAATAGGTTTCTTTTAAGTAAACTATTTGAATTTAACGGTTTATACGTTACTCCCTTCATTGCCAAAGGAATAAGCAGCGGAATAATAATGGCATTAAAAATTAAAGCGGAAAGAATTGCAGATATAGGAGAATATAAATGCATTAAATTTAATATTTTTATTTTTGGGATTGCTTCCATAAACATGGCGGGAATGATAGCAAAATATTTAGCTACATCATTTGCAATACTAAAGGTAGTCAACGAGCCCCTCGTCATTAATAATTGTTTACCGATAGCAACTACTTCAATAAGTTTGGTCGGATTCGAGTCAAGATCAACCATATTAGCTGCCTCTTTTGCAGATGATGTGCCACTATTCATGGCAAGACCCACATCTGCCTGAGCAAGTGCTGGGGCATCATTTGTACCGTCACCCGTCATGGCTACAAGCTTCCCTTGGCCTTGCTCATATCGAATGACTCTAATTTTGTCCTCTGGTTTGCATTCGGCGATAAACTCATCAACCCCTGCTTCCCTTGCAATTGTTGCTGCGGTTAATGGATTATCCCCAGTACACATAACTGTTTTAATGCCCATTTGACGAAGCTGTTCAAAACGCTCCTTCATTCCAGGTTTTACTGTATCCTTTAAATAAATTAAACCAATGATTTGATGATCTACTGCTAATGCTAAGGGTGTTCCACCTTCTTTTGAAATCACCATTGTTTCAGAATCAAGATTAGCAGGTATCGTTCCATTCTGTTCTAATACCCACTCTTTAACTGCATCTACTGCCCCTTTACGTATTTTTCTGCCACTTTGTAAATCTACTCCACTCATTCTAGTTTCAGCCTTAAACTCAAAAATCTTCGCATTCTCTAAATCCTTTTCATCAATTGTCCCACCAAGTTGGCCAATTAGCTGAAGAACTGAACGGCCTTCAGGTGTTTCATCCTTCAGGGAGCTCAGGGAAACCCAATTTAAAAATTCTTCCTTAGGCATCTCCATTAAAGGAGTGAAACTGCTTGCCATTCTATTTCCATATGTGATCGTACCAGTTTTATCCAATATAATTGTATTAATGTCTCCTGCCGCTTCAACTGCCTTCCCTGACATAGCTAAAACATTAAATTGTGTCACTCGATCCATTCCAGCAATGCCAATTGCCGAAAGAAGTCCGCCAATTGTTGTAGGAATAAGGCACACTAGTAAGGAAATTAAAACAGGAATCTCTAGTTGAAAGCCTAAATAATTTGTAAAAAAAGGTAAGGTAACGACAACTAACAAAAAAATAAGAGTCAAACTTATTAAAACCGTGTTCAGAGCAATTTCATTAGGTGTTTTTTGTCGTTTAGCTCCTTCCACCAAAGAAATCATTTGGTCGATGAAAGATTCACCAGGATTATTCGAAATCCTTACCTTTATTTGATCGCTTACTACTCTTGTTCCACCAGTAACAGAATTAAAATCTCCTCCTGCCTCTTTAATTACCGGTGCTGATTCGCCCGTAATAGCAGATTCGTCAATAGAGGCTAATCCTTCAATTACTTCCCCGTCCCCTGGAATGATTTCGCCCTGTGATACGAGAACGACATCGCCTTTTTTTAACTTTGTTGACGGAACAATATCTATTTGTCCTAATCCTTTTATTAAATTCGCCATTGTTTCTATCTTTGATTTTTTTAATGAATCTGCTTGAGCCTTTCCTCTTCCCTCTGCTATTGCTTCAGCAAAATTTGCAAATAAAACGGTTAATAATAAAATACAAGATACATCAATATTAAACCAATATTCTACATTGCTATTACCAAAAGCATCTGGAAATATAGCCAAAATAAATGTAATAAAAAAACCAATTTCAACTAAAAAAATAATTGGATTTTTAATCATATTTCTTGGATCTAATTTTAGAAAGGATTCCTTAAAAGCATGTTTCAGCATTGACTTATTTGGATGCCCTTTTTTAGAAAAACGGTTGTTTCTCTGCTTTGTGTTCACCTGGATTCCCCCCATTACAAAGTTAAATATTCTGCAACAGGGCCTAATACTAATGTTGGGAAGAAAGTAAGTGCACCTACGATAAAGATGGTCCCTAACAGAATCATGCCAAAAATAGCTGTATCTGTTTGAAAAGTACCAGAACTCTCCGGCACTAATTTTTTAGTAGATAATGATCCTGCCACTGCTAACATGGTGATGAGGCTGAAATAACGGCCAAGATACATAACAATGCTTGTCGTAATATTCCAAAATGGTGTCTGATCTTTTAATCCTTCAAATCCGGAGCCATTATTAGCTGCTGCTGAGGTATATTCATAAATAATTTGACTAATTCCATGGTATCCCTCATTTGAAATAGAGTGATAACCCATAGGAAACCATAAAGCAATTGCAGAAAATACCAGAATTAAAAAGGGCTGCATTAATAGAGTAACAGCAATTAATTTCATTTCTTTTCCCTCAATTTTCTTCCCAAGAAATTCTGGAGTTCTTCCAACCATTAACCCTGAAAGAAAGACAGCAATAATGGCATACATCATAATGTTTATAAATCCAGCTCCGACTCCTCCAAAAACCGTATTTAAAAGTAAATTGCAGAGTACCATCATACCGCCAATAGGCGTTAATGTATCATGCATATTATTCACTGCTCCGGTTTCAGTTGCACTTGTAACAACAGAATAAAAGGCTGATTGCCCGATGCCAATTCGTACTTCTTTTCCTTCCATACTTCCATGAGTATTTTGAGATAGGAGAGAATTTATGTCGGGATTCCCCTGATATTCTGAAACTAAAGTAATTCCTAAAATAATTAAAAACATCATTAGCATAGCAATAAACAACGTTTTTCCTTGCTTCTTTTTTCCTATTATTTTTCCATAGGTGAACGGTAAGGAAGTGGGTAATAAAAACATTAATATTATTTGGATGAAATTACTAATTCCGTTTGGATTTTCAAATGGGTGTGCTGAATTCGCGCCAAAAAATCCTCCTCCATTATTTCCTAATTCCTTTATGGACAAAAATGCCCCAATAGGACCACGAGCAATTTCTTGTTTTGCTCCTTCAATTGTATGTGCGATGACAGAAGGTCCCAAAGTTTCTGGAGCGCCTAAAAAGACAAATACAAAGCCCATGATAAAAGCTATTGGTAATAAAACACGGGTGATGGCACGGACAAAATCAACAAAAAAGTTTCCAAAGGCTTTGCCGGACAATCCTCTCATGAAAGCAAAAGATATGGATAATGCAGAAGCAGGAGCAGCAAACATAGCAAATATAACTCCTGCCATTTGCGAAAAATAGGATAAATTATTTTCACCGCTGTAATGCTGCTGGTTTGTATTTGTTATAAAACTGACAGCAGTATGGTAGGCAAGAGTAGGTTCCAACGCTTTTAGATTATTGGGATTGAATGGGAGAATATCTTGCAATCTGAAAATAAGATATATAAGTATCATCATAAATCCATTCGTTAAAATAAAAGCCAGTGCATATTGCTTCCACGTTTGAGTGTTCTGTTTAATGCCACTTAACCTATAAATGATCCTCTCAACTGGATAAATGGTTTTTTTAAAGCTTACAGTCTCATAATCAAAAACAATGGCCAAATAATGCCCAAATGGTTTTGCAACAATCACTATAATGAAAAGAGCAATGATAATGGTAAGAATGGTGTAAATCATGTCAATCCACCTCCAAGCATTAAAATTTCTCTTGATTTAACAAAACATATAATAGATAAACAAAAATCAAGACAATAATTCCTAAAAAAGGTATGCTCATTGCTCTTCACTTCCTTGCTGTACAACCCTTTCCGCCCAATAAATTAGACCTGCCATTAATACGGGGAAAATAATAAATAAACTAACCATAATGAAATCTGCCATTTGCTCTTTGCCCCCTCATGGTGAAACTTGAAAACTCTCCTCTGAAAAATTATTAGGTAGTCAATCATGTATCATTTTATGATGTAAAAAATAAAAAAAAACCATTAAATAAGGAACCCTTTATGACCTTATCTTTTTGGTTTACTATTAAATTTATTGGACAAAATTGATTTTTAATGGTAACTATTGAGATAATAAGGAAAGAACTTGTTTAAAGATGAGGGATTTAAAGATGGTAAAATGGAACAAAAAATCAAGTCACTTAGCTACAACTTCTCTTGCTATTATGGGAGTTGGATTTGTGGCTACTATACCAATTCAGCACAACCTTTGGGGTGGAATTTTGCAAGGAGGATTTGAATCTGGATTGGTCGGCGGGCTTGCCGATTGGTTTGCAGTTACAGCATTATTCAGGCATCCGCTTGGAATACCTATTCCACATACAGCACTGTTGCCAAAAAACCGGAAACGAATCACTTCAACCATTATCTCCATGTTAGAAAATGACTGGTTAACGAAAGAAAGTATTCGAGAAAAAATTGCAGGGGTCCACTTTACTGATAAAGTAGTTGCTTTGGCTGAAAAGGAAATACATTCGAATGGATTAAAGAATACTGTTGTTTCCATGATTCTAAAGGCAATTGACCATATTGATATCAAGCATTTTACCCCAATAGTCGAAAATGAAATCAAATCTCAAATTCATTCTATTGAGATAGACAAGCTATTACCTTTCGTTGTCGAACAGTTTACTGCCAGAAAATACGATGAAAAAGCTTTAGACTTTATCCTAAATGAAATTGATGAATGGGCAAACAAAGACAGCACGAAGGACAGGCTTGGAAATATGGCTATCCAAGCAATAGAAAATATTCAAGTAGAAGGTTTTATGCAGTTCGCTTTAAAATCGTTTAGCAGCCTTGTCAACGAGGAAAAACTCGGGAATATTATTCAGTCACTTATACAAAAAGGAGTCAATAGTTTTCGCGATCCCTTTAATCAGAATCGGCAAACCCTTCTTTGGAATATTGAAACAAAGCTTCAGTATCTTAAAAATGGTGAGAAGGTCATACTTGAGCTCGAAGATTTGAAAACTCAAATGGTTGATGAATGGAGTCTTGAAGGCAAAGTTTACGACTTTCTTCAAAGTTTAAAAGAAAAGATGGTCTTCTTCGTTAATCATCCTAATTTTTATGATCAATACGTACTACCATTTATCACATCAACATTAACTGACTTAAAACAAGATTTGAATAAGATGAGTAATATCGAAGAATGGATTCGTAAGCATATATATCAGTTTATCGAACATAATCATTCAAGAGTTGGAAAACTTGTCGAAGAAAACCTAGACAAACTCGATGATAAAACCCTCATTGACATGCTTGAAACCAATGTCGGAAAAGACCTGCAGTGGATCCGTGTAAATGGAGCCATATGTGGATTTTTAATTGGGCTTATCTTAGTAGGGATTAGAACCTTTTTATAATGAATCTGGCTTTTTTGCTTTTTTTAAAAAAAAAGTAAGAAAGAGAGCTATCTTGAAAATCAAGATAGCTCTCTTTTTAAACTCATTTATTTTAATTAAAGCTGTTTCGATAGACATAAGGGTCTGTAGGTTTACTTATGGTTTTATAACTGGTCACTTTTAGGACAGGAATTCTTGTTTTAAAAGGAGGATAGTAGGCGGTATCTAAAGTCCCTGTTACTTGATACCATTGGTCATTTGGAATATGAATGTTATTTGGGAATTGAATCATCATTCCAAATGCTCCTGAGTCAGCGATACAGTGAATAATCCCAAACCGAAGTAAAAAAAGCTGGTTGCCCGTTAATTCAGGCCCATTATAAGAGAAGCCTTTCATCGTAATAGTATTCCCCGTAAAATCTCCAGAAAAATTATACATGACTTCTAACCCTTTTAAATAATCTTCATCTGTTAACTTAATATGGCTTTTTCCTCTATAGGATTTTGCTTCCTTCGTCACTAAGTTCAGGAAGTCATCTTTCCCCATGAATTGACTCATATCAGGATTTAAAACCTGATGCATTCCATATTGATCGTTTGAGTCTTCTAAAGATGGGAATTGAAAGCCTTTTGCATCTACCAATTTAGAATCTAGAGTAGCAACAGGCAATAAAACACCTGAAAGAGCAGGTAACACAACAAAGGTATAAGATAAAAATTTTCTAATTTTTTTTCCTTTTGAAATTTTCTTTTTGCCGTGTTGATGATTGTGTTCATGTTCATCATGTTCATGTTCACATTCAGTATGGCAATTACAATCGTTATGCACTTCACCTTTTTTCTTATCAGATAAATACCATCTTATTCCTTCTGCAATTGTTAAAAAGAAGAGAACATAGATCATACTGTATGACAGAAAGGAATATTTCATATTTATATATTTTGAGATGTCTCCTGTGGAGTGCAGCATAAAAAATAGGTTAGTAAAAAGCAATAAAATTATAACTCGATACATCAACTTTCCTCCTTTACAAAAGAAGTGAACCAACAAATACTAATGATGTAATTAAAGATACCAAAAGTATAACAAATTTCGGCTTAAATGCCCCGAACATCATGAGTAAGTTTTTGATGTCTACCATTGCCCCAAATACTAAAAACGCAACAATTGAACTTTGAGAAAAGCTATTTCGAAAAGAAGATGCAACAAATGCATCGGCTTCTGTACAAATCGATAAAAGAAATGCCAAAGCCATCATAATTAAGGCAGCGGTCAATTTTGTATGGCCCAATGTAACTAAAATCTTAGTTGGAACATAAACTTGCATAGCAGAAGCGATTAAAGAGCCCATTACAAGAAATTTACCAACATTAAAAAACTCATTGATCGTATGATTAATGACACTGATAAATTTTTGTTTCGTATTTTGATGAGAATGGTCGTGTGCGTGATATTCTCTATTTACTTTAAGTTGATTGTCCTTGATGACAAAAGATAAAATAATTCCAATCAAAATGGAAACACCAATCGCCAGACCCGCTCTAGACAACATCATGGTCCAACTATTACCAAAGGCTATATATGTGGCAAATAATACAATCGGATTAATAATTGGGCCTGTTAACATAAAGGCTATTGCTGAGTATAAAGGCATTCCCTTCTCAACAGCTTTAGCTGTTATAGGAACAATTCCACACTCGCATCCAGGGAATAAAACTCCTATTAAACTAGCAGTAATAACAGATAAAAATCTATTTTTTGGTAGAATTCGCACAATGGTATCATGTGTAACGAAAACTTCAATCAGCGCAGAAACTAGTGCACCAACTACAATAAAGGGCACCGCTTCTATCACAATACTAATGAAAATGGTATTTAGCTGTAATATTCGGTCCATACATTTCCTCCTGGTGCAAAATGCAAGCTAAAAGCTTTTTAACCCCAATACTTTTTATATAAATGAAGAAAAGTGCACATTTACTCAAACTACTATACTCGCATCTTCATTAAACGTCCAACGAAAAATCTGGAATCAATAAAAGAGCTGCCCCTCAAGTTAGTGACAGCTTTGTTCTGATTTATGGTTGTACTACTTCAAGGCTTTCTTTTCTTAATTTAGCTTTTTCACTATCAGATTTTTTCTCATTATAATTATAAATAGCCCCTTCCCAATCCCCATACATTGGATTTGGGAATACAATTAACTTTTTACCAAATTCGTCTTTTCTGCGATCAACAGCTTGAATCCTTCCCGATACCGATAATCCATCAAAACCGCTGAAATCATTTAGGTTATCACCAAATAATAAAACGATATCATGGGTTGCAGCAACTTTAGCTCTTCTTATTTCCTTTCCTATTTCTCCTGGCTGCTGTAATAAAACATGTTTACTGTTTGCTTGTGGGGCTCCAATTTGATGAAGTACCTTTATTGTAGCTACTTTTTGAGCCTCTTGACGATTGGATATATAGTAGATGGCGACCCCTTTTGAATCAGCATATTTTAGGAATGCTAATGCACCTGGAAGAGCTCTGGACTCCGCCTTTTGGACCCATTGATTCCAATTAACATCAAATTTTTTTCGGGTTTGGACATTCCATGCTAAATAAGGGCTATTATCTACAATGGTTTCATCAATATCCAATACAATGGCAGGCTTTAATCCATATTTTTTTGATTTTAGAATTTCATCCAATCTCATTTTTCCAATATTATAGCCTTGATAATATAAGGCCTTTGCCTCACCTGATTTTTGAAACCATAGGACCGACATTGTATTTTGCTCCTCTAGGTTTGTCGCATTCGGTGGGGCTATTTGCTGGGCCTTAATTTGCAATCCAAAAAAAGAAAAAGACACCAACATAACCGAAACAATTGTAGTAAATTTCTTCATCTATATTCCTCCTTTACTTACGGAGGTTAGTATGCAACAAAGAATGAAATTCAAATCTTTCTTTTTCATAATCATTTAAAATGCTTTATTTTATTAAGACAGTACAATGCATATGATATAATGGAAAGAAACATTAAAGTTATTTTTCGCATGAAAGCGCTCTATATACGGAGGAATAAATGTGGATTCTCTCATAAATGACCCTTTTAAAGTCGCATTTGATAGTTTAGAAGAGTTCGCTGATGTTATTAGTGAGGTATTACAGTGCCCTGTTACGATTGAAGATGTAAACCACCGTCTTCTAGCCTATAGCACTCATGATGAACGAACAGATCCTGCTAGAATCTCAACTATTATTGGTCGCCGTGTACCAGAAAAGGTTATTAATCAACTTTGGAAAGAAGGAACGATCCCGGAACTCTTGAGGACACAACAGCCAATTCGAGTTAAAAATATAGATGAGATAGGATTGGGGAACCGGGTAGCCATCTCTATTTGGAAACAGGATGTCGTTTTGGGGTTTATTTGGGCTTTGGAAATTGATAAAACCTTAAGCGAAAAGGAATTTATTCTATTGAAAAAGGCTGCTGATGCTGTAAAAAATAAACTTCTTCAGCTTCAGACACGGAAAAATAATAAAGAGGAACGGTTTCAAGAATTTTTTTGGAAGCTGCTTACTGGTCATATGAATATAAAGGAAGAAATTATCGAACATTTTCATTCCTTACAAATTACCCCTTCACCAACATTTGCTATTCTTGTTTTTAAATTTCAAGGGAACATTACAAACCAGGAAGAACAACAAATCTCTTATCTATTGAAAACAAACCAACGCCTGAAAATAATGCTTTACACGATAGACTGTGACCAACTCATAGTGCTTGTTTCTGCTATGAACATCGAAAATCCTATTCAAGAGCTAAGTCATTTTGTTGAGGCATTTAGATGGAAATTAAAAGATCGCTTTGGGATTCAAGAAATTACCCCTGTTTTCAGCAGTATATATGAAGATTATCAAAAAATCAGAAAAGCATATAATGAAACATTAACCGTTCTTTCTATTAAAGAAAAATTTCCACAAGAGACAAAACACATTTATCATTACCAAAAGCTCGGTATGTTTCAGCTTCTACATTTTCTCTTAGAAAAAAGAAGAGAAGAGGATTATGTTAATCAATCTTTACATTTCCTTCGTGTTTATGACCAAAAACATAATAGTAATCTTGTCGAAACACTTGAAGCCTACCTTAACAATGATAACAATATCAATGATACTGCGAAAGAATTAAATATTCACGCCAATACATTAAACTATCGGTTGAAGAGGATTGCTGAAATTGGTGATATCAACCTGAAGGATCCTAATCAAAAAATGATGTTATTTCTGGATTTAAAAATTGAAAAATTCCAATCAAGATGAACCTTTTGTGAAAATCACCAAAAGGTTCTCTTTTTTTCTCCTTTCTTAACAAAGAAAAAATAATAAAACCATCCTATACTTAACCCATAAGTAATTATTTATACAAAGATATGAGAGGAGACTTACCATGTTTATTGGCGTACCAAAAGAAATAAAAAATAATGAAAATCGTGTAGCCCTTACACCAGCTGGTGTTGTTTCATTTTTAAAAGCTGGCCATACTGTTTTAGTTGAAAAGGATGCAGGTCTTGGAAGTGGTTTTACAAATGAAGATTACGCAAGCGCTGGTGCTGAAATTATTGAAAGCGCTTCAAAGGTTTGGTCTGAATCAGACATGATTATGAAGGTAAAAGAACCCCTTCACAGTGAATACCAATATTTCCGTCCAGGTTTAATTCTATTTACTTACTTACACCTTGCTGCAGAGCCTTCACTAGCACAGGCTTTAAAAGATAAAGGCGTTATTGCAATTGCTTACGAAACCGTAACAGAAGGACGCTCACTTCCACTTCTTACTCCAATGAGCGAGGTTGCAGGGAGAATGTCTGTACAAATTGGTGCTCAATTCCTTCAAAAGTTTAATGGCGGACAAGGCATCCTTCTATCAGGTGTTCCTGGTGTAAACCGTGGCAAAGTAACCATTATTGGTGGCGGAGCTGTTGGAACAAATGCTGCTAAAATGGCCATTGGCCTAGGAGCGGACGTTACAATTATTGACTTAAGTGCAGACCGACTTCGTCAGCTTGATGATATTTTTGGAACACAAATTAAAACATTAATGTCTAATCCTTTTAACATTGCAGAAGCTGTTAAAGAAGCAGATCTTCTAATTGGAGCTGTATTAATTCCAGGCGCCAAGGCTCCTAAGCTTGTTACAGAAGAAATGGTTAAAACGATGAAGCCTGGTTCCGTTATCGTTGATGTTGCGATTGACCAAGGTGGAATCGTTGAGACAAGCGACCATGTAACAACACACGATAATCCAACATTTATTAAACATGGAGTCGTACACTATTCTGTTGCAAACATGCCAGGTGCTGTTCCAAGAACTTCAACCCTTGCATTAACAAATGTAACTGTTCCGTATGCATTACAAATTGCTAATAAAGGTGTATTAAAAGCAGTTAGCGAAAAGGCTGCCTTGAAACTTGGTGTAAACGTAGCAAATGGTGAAATTACGTATGAGGCTGTAGCTAAAGATCTTGGGTATGATTATGTAACTGTTGAAAATGCATTAGAAAAACAATTTTCAGCCATCTAATTTTATAAATTTACAAAAGGACGTCCACAATATGGCGTCCTTTTTATGCCCTCTTCTTCAAAATTGTAGAATAATGGCGACACAAAAATTAGAAATTCCTACATAAGCTCCTGCTCAACCAAAACTGTCTATTCTCCACAAAAAATGAAAACCCGCTGATTATTTTTTCATCAGCGGGCAAGATCTTTATTTCGTTTTAGATTTTAACTCCTTCAGGGCATCTGTTAATTGGCTGTTTAACTTGCCTAATGCAGACTTATCCAGGCTGTCTGCTTGTGATCCGGCTATAGTTGGATCTAGGTATCTTTCTACTTTTTCATAAAGAGTCTTATTTTCCTTTTTTACATCATCTTCGAAAGATGACCATTGATCCTCAAGAGTTGGACCAACCTTTTTAACCTTAGCTTGGTCATTTGCCTCGATTGCTTTTGCCAATTGATTGGTTGTTTGTAACATGTTACTTACACCATCTGTAACTTTACTATTTGCTGAACCACAACCTGCCAAGACAAAAACACTGGCGAGAGCTACAGTTAAAAAAAGAGTTAGGTATTTTTTCATGTTATTCTCCCTTTAATTATTTTTAGCCATTAACACTTTTTTACTTGTTAATTTTCTAATCGTTAAAATAATAATGGCTCCAATTACAAGGAATAGTTGCGGTACTATGCTTTCCCATGAAGGATACAGAGCAAAAAATTCTACACTTGGCACATTCCCCGCATCTGTTGTCGGGATGATTCCTGCTAGCTGCAAGCTATGAATTCCCATTCCGGTAAATTTAATACATAAGTAAAAAACAATGATACTAGATACTATAAAGAATGGACGGATTGGTAACTTTACACCAACAAAAATCATGAAATAAGCAATAATTCCAAGTACGGCTGCACCTATTAGAAACCCAATTAAAAGTTCTTGAATTTTAATTTGGCTGGCCATTCCAATGTAAAACAAAACTGTTTCCGTTCCCTCTCGGAACACAGCTAAAAAGGCAAGTACACCTAAAGAAATTAATTTTCCTTTTGACAATGCAGACTGACTTTTCTCACGGATATACCGGTTCCAATCGGCAATGCTTGATTGACTATGAAGCCAATAGCTCATATACAGAAGCATGGTGGCTGCAAAAATCCCAGTCCAACCAGCTATTAGCGCATTGTTGTTTCCAAAAGCTCCTGAAGAAATAATAAATTTTACAATAAAAGCCAGTATTACACTAACTCCAAAGCCCGCAAGAACACCTGACCATACCCATGCGTTCCCTTTTGTTGACCCTGATTTTTTCACAAAAGAAAGGAGGGCAATAACAACGAGCAAGGCTTCCAACCCTTCACGAATCATAATCATAGCAGCATCCCAATAGGTATAACCTGTTTTATCCGCAAGAGGAGTTAAATAGCCGATCATATTATTAATTAGAGTTGTGGCTTTTGCATAATTTGGAGGGGTAGCAGTAAGCATGGCTTGCATTGCCACCAAATCCCTTTCCGAATTGTTATACACTGTAGACGATTGTGCAACGACAGTACCTTCAACACTTAACCAGCTATCACTTGCATTCTTAATCCCTTCAAGTGCATTATCGTGATTATGTTCTTTTATTTCCTTTTTCGTTTGTTGAAGAATAAGAATAAAATCATCTAGAGAAATATCAGATTGCTTTTTAGCAATTTCTTTTGGATACCCACCGTTTGCATATTTTCCATTTACCATTTTTAAATCATTTAAAGTCTGTAAAATTTGATTTGATTTATTTATGCTAAAAGCATAGGAAACCTTCCCCATATTTGCTTCTATATCTCTATAAGCAGTAAGGGAATTTCCTTTTACTCCATCTTCAATTTTTCTCCATGTAGTATCGAATTGATTATAGGTTTTTTGTGCTTCAGGGAGATTCCCTTTAGAAACCAAATCAATTGCCTTATCAACGGATTCCTCCGCGTTTACTATATCCTGATTTGGATTTCCCGAAGCAAAAACAGGATTATGTACATTAAAACCTACTATTAGTAGAAGGATTGAAATTTTAAGTAATAGCCTTTTCCCCATAAGTTCTCCCCCTGAAGGTTTTTTAATTGATAACGAATATCAATATCATTTTCTAAATTCTATTTTATTTTAATTGATAATGATTGTCAATTAGACAAGTTTTGATTTTTTTGTCGAAAATGTGAACATTAAAATTTAGTTATCTAAAGATTCTCCAAATTTATAGAAAGAACAACAGAATTTTGAAATGAAATAGGAAAAGCCAGACCCTCGGAAGGCCTGGCTTTTCTTATTTCATTTATAATTTTACTTTTTGCAGACGAAGTGCATTTAACACAACAGAAACAGAGCTAAATGCCATTGCAGCTCCAGCCAACCATGGAGCAAGAAATCCAATAGCTGCGATTGGTATACCAATTGTATTATACGCAAATGCCCAAAAAAGATTTTGCTTAATATTTCGAATGGTTTTTTTGCTCATAAAAATGGCGTCAGCAATACTATTTAAATCACCGCGTATTAAGGTAATGTCTGCAGCTTCCATCGCCACATCCGTTCCTGTTCCAATAGCCATTCCTATGTCTGCAACAGCCAAGGCTGGAGCATCATTAATTCCATCCCCCACCATTGCAACTTTTTTTCCTTCGGCTTGCAACTTCTTAATTTCATCAGCTTTACCCTCAGGAAGCACCTCCGCAATTACCTGGGTAATTCCAACCTCGGCTGCAATAGCACCTGCAGTCTGTTGATTGTCCCCCGTTATCAACATTACTTCTATTCCCATATCCTTCAAGCGGCTAATTGCCGTTTGGGATGTTTCCTTAATGGTATCAGCAACTGCAACAATTCCTGCATATTCACCATTAATAGCAACAAGCATAGCTGTCTTTCCGCCCTTTTCCAGGGTCACCATTTTATCTAGAATTCCTGCAACAGGAATATCAAACATGTTCATTAATCTTCTGGTTCCAATTAATACTTCATTACCATCCACAACTGCTCTTATTCCATATCCAGGGATGTTCTCGAAATCAGATACATTCATGAAGGTGATTCCTTTATCCAAAATCCCTTGAACTATTGCTTGTGCTAATGGATGTTCTGACTGTTTTTCTGCAGTTCCCACAAAAGCTAAAAAGTCTTCCTCTCTTTGAGAGACTGCAACAATTACATCGGTTAGGACTGGCATTCCATTTGTAACTGTTCCTGTTTTATCCAATACAACCGTTGTAATTCGGTGAGTAAGTTCCAAATGTTCTCCACCTTTAAATAAAATTCCATATTCGGCTGCCCTTCCCGACCCAGCCATAATAGAAGTAGGTGTTGCCAACCCCAAAGCACATGGGCAAGCAATAACAAGAACAGCAATCATTTTTTGAAGTGCCTCAGCAAAATCCCCTGGAGCAATGAAGAAATACCAAATTAGAAAGGTTATGACTGATAAACCAACTACAATGGGAACAAAAACACCAGAAATCTTATCAGCAAGGCGCTGAATTGGAGCCTTTGAACCTTGAGCTTCTTCAACCACTTTAATAATTTGAGCTAAGGCTGTATCTCTCCCAACCTTGGTTGCTTCTACCTTCAAAAATCCATTTTTGTTGATCGTTGCACCGATAACTAAATCACCAATTGCTTTGTCTACTGGAACACTTTCCCCAGTTAACATAGATTCGTCTATGGCAGAACATCCTTCTATGATTCTTCCATCAACAGGAATTCTCTCACCAGGTTTAACATGAATAATGTCTCCAACTATTACTGCCTCAAGAGGAATTTCTTTTTCTATTCCATCTTTTTCCACAACCGCTGTTTTAGCCTGAAGGCCCATAAGTTTTTTAATAGCATCTGAAGAACGCCCTTTTGCTTTAGCCTCAAAAAGCTTACCAAGAAGGATCAAGGTAATAAGTACTGCGCTCGTTTCGAAATAAAGCTCCGGCATATGGATATTCCCAATAAGCCACTGATAAGTTAAATAAGTACTATAAAAATAGGCAGCTGATGTTCCTAATGAGACAAGAACATCCATATTCGCACTCCCATTTTTCAAGGCCTTATAAGCACTTATATAAAATTGTTTTCCAATTAAAAATTGAACTGGCGTTGCCAATGAAAACTGTACCCATGGATTCATCAAAAGTTTTGGCATCCATATAAAAGAAGTAAATGAAAAATGGGCGACCATTCCCCAAAGCAAAGGGATTGCCAAAATTGCGGAGAAAACAAGCTTTCTTGTCTGAATTTCAATTTCCCTCTGGCGATGATCAATCGTTTCCTTCACATCTTCCTTCATTCTTGCGCCATAACCAAGACTTTCTATCTTTTTAATAAGATCCGACTCCGACATAGTACTTGGATTAAACTCAACACTTGCTTTTTCAAGAGCTAAATTTACATTCGCCTTTAGCACTCCATCCAATTTATTCAGCCCTTTTTCAATTCTTGCTGAACAGGCTGCACATGTCATACCAGTGATATCGAGTTCTGATTTTTCTGTAACTATACCATACCCTAAATCATTAATTTTCTTTTGAATATCTTCTACACCTAATTTAGAAGGATCATATTTTATAGCTGATTTTTCTAGAGCAAGATTAACATTTGCAACTTCCACACCATCCATTTTATTTAAACCTTTTTCAATTCTAGTGGCACAAGCTGCACAGGTCATTCCGGTGATTTGTAAACTAGTTTCTTTCAGATTTTGACTCACCAATCCACCCCCATATACCCTATGTGGGTATATATTTTATTTAAAAGAACGTGCTAGGGACAAACTAGCACGTTTTCATTTTATTTTACATCATAGCCTTGATCGTCAATCGTTTCCTTAATTTTGTCCAGAGAAACTTTTTGTAAATCAAACTCAACATCTACTTTTGCAGCTTTTAAATCTACTTTTACAGAACTAACACCGCCAAGGGCACCCACACTTCCTTCTACTGCTTTCACACAATGTCCGCAAGACATTCCTTGAACATTTAAAGTTACTTTTTCCATTTTGTAACTCTCCCTTCCATTAAATGATTTATTTTTTCATAAGTCTTTGAATCGTAGTAAGCAGTTCATCTACAACCTCGTGATCGCCTTCTTGAATACGTTCAACCACACAGCTTTTCATATGCCCCTCTAAGAGAATTTTTGCCACGCTATTTAAGGCAGCCTGTGTAGCGGCAATCTGTGTAATCACATCATCGCAATACGTATCCTTATCGATCATTCCTTTTATACCACGAATTTGACCTTCAACCCGATTTAATCGCGTAATTAAATTTTTCTTTGTTTTTTCGGAATGATGACTTTTTCGTATTGAGGTTAAAGAATGACATTCATTGTGTTCATGAGGATTATTCAATTGATTACCATCCTCCTTCGCAATCATTTTACTATACCCCCCTACCCTATGTAAAGCACTCTTTTATAGGATATTTAAAATTTCACATTATATACACTTTTATTAAGATGAAACCTTTTGTAAATAAAAAAACAACTAAAAATAGTATCGGGTTCCATTCTGAAGTACAAAATTTAAAATCGTTGGGAAAATAACAAGTTAATTCGCATACAAAAAAACACCGTAAAAAAAATGAGGGCACTGAAAATCTTCGACTTTTCAAGGAGATTAAATAACACATAAAAAAAAGACGACTCTGAAATTCCAAAAAATTGAATTTCTAGTCGTCTTTTTTGATCAAATGAGGTATATTTTCCTCTTATTTTAATCCATTA
>JAUZPL010000090.1 GCA_030705955.1 Bacillota bacterium
AAGGACCCTTCTTTCTGATTAAATTTTGTGTGGTAACTTTATTTTATCAGAAGTAGTCCTTATTTTTATTCAAAAAATAATCAAAGCCGGTGAAATTTTACTCGTCGTAAAATTTCACCGGCTTTTTCATCTTAGAGGTGGGTTTTGTCCCAACCTCTTTTCGATTTAGATCCCTTTAATGACACTCTGCTTACTTATCCATTTTTGTAACCTAATAAAGATCAGCATAAAAATCCCACTCATAATCGCACCCTTCACTAGGTTAAAAGGTAGGATTGCTGTAACAACCAATTTTCTAGTTGCAGGGGTTGACATGGCAGGAGTATTTAAAAAGAAAGTATAGGCAGGTAAAATTACATAGTAATTTAATATACTCATGACAACAGCCATAATCACCGTCCCTACAATTAGTGACAATGTCATACCTTTACGCGTTTTTAATTTTCTAAACAAATAATATGTTGGTAATACAAATAAAATTCCAGCAGTAAAATTAGCAATATGGCCAATAGGAACACCAGTAGGACTTCCAGTCATAAAATAATTTAAGACATTTTTAAAAAATTCAACAAGGATCCCTGCCAATGGGCTAAGGACTATTGCTGCAATTAAAGCTGGTATATCACTAAAATCAATTAAAAGATAATTTGGGAATGGCGGAATGGGGAAATTTAGTAACATTAAAATATAAGCTATACTACTAAGCATTCCAATCCCTACTACTACTCTTACGCTTAATTTCTTCATTTTCCTCTCTCCTCTTTTTGATCATTTCTTTTGCTAGGAAGAGAGGTTCAGCATGAGCAAATGCCTTTTAAAATAGAAAACCCCCAAGTTTTTACTTGAGGGAGTTTTACAAAGGCACGCTTAAACAAACGTTCTTACCTACACATTTTGAACGTCAGCAGAACCTCCATCTTCTCCCATCCAGACTATACTGTCGGCTTTGGAATCACACCAAATCCTGCCTTTTAAAGGCTCGCGGGCTTAGAAAAACTTCAATACCGCCGATCGGGAATTTCACCCTGCCCCGAAGATAGATCAAATATTTAATTTCACCTATATTATACTGGAAAACAATTCATCTGTGAAGGTGTAAACATAATTCTATTTAATAAATAATAAAATAATTAATCTCAGTCTATTGGGGAATAAACATAAAAGCCACAAGGGCTTTCCCCATGGCTGTACAATATTTTATTTTTATCTGAGATTTAATACTTGATTTGGCCTAATCAAGTCAGATGATAGTCTATTTAATTTTTTTAAGGTTTCAAAAAATATATGGTTTTAATCAGCTATTGACGAAAGGGTATCCCCAACTCTCACGATATAAACAAAATCTGAGGTAGCTTCAAGCACACTTTTTACATTATTTGTTCCAGCTTGGACTATTTCTCCCAGTTTTGCCTCACCTAACAAATTAACTGGATTTAGAGCATATCTCTTATCATAGGTCCAATTGATTTCGTGTGTTTCAAAATGAAGATGGACACCCGTTGCCTGTCCAGTCCTGCCCATTTTACCTATTATATACCCCTTTGCTACCTTTTGCCCCTCTTGAACAAGACGATTGCTTAGATGAGCATATACAGTGACATAGTTGCTAGGGTGTTTTATAAAAATCACATTCCCATATGAATTCGAATAGTAGGATTTTTCAACTATCCCACCATCAACTGCAAAGATTGGGGAATTGATTTCACCAGCAATATCTATCCCTTTATGCCTGCCTTGTCTTGTCCCAAAAGTGTCGGAAATAACTCCGTCCGCCGGCCAAATCCAGTCAATTTTTTCTTTCCCATTTTTATCAAGCATACTTGCCTGAGGATGCTTCCCACCTAAAAATAATAAACTGACACAAAGTGCTATTATTCCGGCGATTAACAGCCTTTTTATGTAGTCTCCCATCATTTGCCTCCTTAATCTTGTCCCGCCTTTTCTACATTATGTATTCCTAGTTTATTTAGAACGATACCATATAGAAAAGAGCAGCAAACATACTTGTTATAATTTGGTGTTTATTGTGATATTATTCACTCAAATGTAAAATAAAAAAACCAACCATTTATTATGGTTGATTTTCAATATTGCAGAAGTTTGGAGCAACTGGGACCTCATTTGCTTTAGTTAAATCAAATGGGCCAAGTTGTTTAAATGGCAAGTTTTTAAGCTTTACATTTTCTAATCCAAATTCCTTAGCTGTTAATAGAATTGCTTCATATGTGTATACATTAACGGGATTATTTACTAAGTTAGGGCTTGATTGAACTGTTAAAAATAATGTTTTATTTTTAATTGAAGTAAATTTAAAAATTAAATCGTGTGGAATCGAAGCTTTTAATCCCAATATTGGCCGGTTTTTTCTCATGGATTCAAAAGCTGACTTTATATCATTGAACGATTCATTTGAAGGTACTAGGAATGGAGTAACCTTTCCAGCAGGAAAAAACAAGAAATATGAATGATTTTGTTCACCCTTGACATCCAATTCCTTTAAGAGTCCAAAATTCCCAAACATGATACCTGGTTTCCCATTTGTAGTAAGCTTTATTTTTTTAATATTACTATTCGAAGATAAATTCCTTTCAAGGACACTAGTAAAAGTTGATTCTGAATCAGCTCCTTGACCATACTTGTGATTTGCAGGTACATCTACAATGACACTATTGTCTTGATGATCATATTTTAATGTTGCCTTTAGTGGATAAAAATCGCTTAGTCCCCATTCAGCTTCTTTTAACTTATTCATTTCCTGGTTATAAAGATTAAGCCATGGGGATTGATTGCCAGGATTATTTACAATGATTGAGATTGGCACTAATATCTGCCCGTGTATATCAGGTATCCAGTAAGTAAATACATTCCCATTTTTTATATTTTCTTTATATATGGCTGTTTTCAAGCTTGTAACTGTCCTTCTATTAAAATTTTTGGGAACTATTTTCTTAATAGAATCAAACTTTGTTTCATTATTTACAAGGTGTAAATTTGAAGGTGTATTTTTTACGAGTGCCAAAGACTTTTGTTCTGCTGAATGATAAATGGGTTGATGTAACCAATTTTGATAATTAAAAGCAAGGATAAAAATGATTACCACTACTGCAGTTGATGCAAAGCTAGGAAGAATCCAAGTCAGATGTTTTCTTTTTTTACTTCTAGTAGAAAGACTTTGATAAATCTCTTCAGGATTGCGATAATCCTTTATGACAGGCATTTGCTTTAGAATATCTTCTACTTGTTTATCGCTCCACTTGAATTCTCTCATCTTCATATCCCTCCTTTAGACGTAAATTTTCTACTTCTTGCCGTAAAATCTTTAATGCCCGATGCTGAGTTGTTTTTACTTTACTTTCTGTCCAACCTAAAATTTGTGCAGTTTCTATAATGGAAAAATCCTGTAGATATCTAATAATAATTACTGCTCTTTGATTAATTGTGCATTTTAAGAGGCTTTTGTATATCCACCTAATTTCTTCCCTTTGAATTGTAATTTCATCAGGCATTAGATCTTCATCTTTTATTTGATTTGAAGAAAAATCAAATTTCTCAAAAATTTTTGTTTTCCAGCCTTTTTGTTTTCGAAAGGAGTCAATAGCAACGTTTCTTGCAATAGAAAAGAGCCAAGTTTTTTCACTGCTTCTTCCTTCAAAATTACGATAAGATTTTAATACTCTTATATAAACTTCCTGAACAAGATCCTCTGCCTGTTCCTTATTTCTAACTAAATAAACTAAAAATTGAAATAGATCTTGGTGATATTTTTTATAAAGATCATCAAAAACGGAGTCCACTCTTTTCCCTCCCCGTTCATATTATTGGTCGATTTGATATTTAAAAAGTTTCACCTTTTAAATATAGTTGGTTTTTCAATAAAACGAAAGGGTAAAATTGGAAAAATAAAAAAACTCATTCCAAGGAATGAGTTTAAAAATGTTTCTCATGTAACAAGAAAAATCGGCATATTCACCATTATTCTTTCTATTTTCGTGGCAAAAAGAAAGAAAATGTCGTTCCATGGTTGAGCTTACTTTGAACAGAGATATGACCATGATGTGCCTCAATAATATTTTTGGCAATAGCAAGTCCTAATCCTGTACCTGCTCTGCCTCTTGTCCTTGCCTTATCTGCTTTATAAAAACGCTCAAAAACAAAAGGTAAATCTTCCTCAGGGATGCCGGATCCTGTATCTGTTACCTCCATGGTTGTTCCTTTATCATCAAAGGCAATATTTAATCGAACAGAACCACCCTTTGGAGTGTGTCGGAAAGCATTATCAATTAAATTAGTTAAAACCTGTTCAATCCTGTCAGGATCAAATAACAAAGAAACATCTTTATCCGGAATCTTCGCTTCTAAATAAATTTCATTATCCTTTGCAGGACCTTGAAATTTGCGGATAATTCGATTAATAAAAACAGTAAGATTTACTTCTTCATGTGATAACTGAATCTGTGTGGCTTCCATTCTTGCTAGGTCAAGCAACTCATTTACAAGCCTTCCCATTCTAAGAGACTCATCATAAATAATTTTTGCCATTTCTCTTTTATCTTCTTGAGTTTCAGCAATATCATCAACAATGGCTTCACTATACCCTTGAAGCATCGAAATAGGAGTCCTAAGTTCATGGGATACATTTGCGATAAAATCCTGTCTCAGCTTGTCCAGTTTTCTTTCTTCTGTCATATCCCTGACAACTGCAACCGCACCTCGTATAAATTGATTACTATATAGAGGACTAACAAGGATCACCCAGTGACGCCCTTGAAGTGAAATCTCTCCAATTTGTTCTTTTTCCGTATCAACGGCAAGTTGGAATAGTTCCATTACTTTCGAAGGGATTGCCTCTGTATTAAGTCCATAATCACCTTTTTCGTAATACCAATACTGAAGAAAGCGATCTGCAGGTGGATTTGAAATAAGAATGGTCCCGTCACGATTAAACGTGATAACACCGTCTGCCATGCTGCTTAAAATACTAGCAAGTTGCTCTTTTTCTTGGCTAAGTGCATTCATATTAAATTTCAATTGTCTCCCCATTTGATTAAAGGCTGTAGCCAATTCCCCTATTTCATCGTGAGAAAGAATGGGAACCTTTGTATCAAATTTTCCTCTTGCCACCTCAAAGGCTGCTTCACGCATTTTTCGAAGTGGTGCTGTTATTCGAGTAGACAAAAAGAAAGCAAAAATAGTGGTTAATATAATTGCAACCCCAGCCGCAAGTAAAATAAATCTTGTTGTTGATTGGGTTGTCTGTTGCATTGCTTCTAATGATTGATAAATAAAGACTGCGCCTTTTGATCCAGTTGATAAAGTAAATGGCACACCAATAATAGAATAGCTTGTATCCCCATTACCAGGGATATCAGCTGATAGGGTAGTCACCTTATTAACTTGACTATTGAATGATAATACTTTTGATAATGCCTTATCATTGCGTATATCTGCAATTGTTAATATCCTTTTATTTTTACTATTAGGAGAATAATAGACTTTATTCTTATCCTTAATAATTACCACATTTGCATCTTTATCCAGCATTTCCCATGAAATTTCCAATCCGAGTGAAAATTGATCATGATGTACTTCCAATACGTTAGCAATTTTTTCGGCTGTTTTGGTTAATGCATTTTTTGTTTCGATAATATTATTGTTTTGAAAAAATTCAAGAAGCATGACGGTTAAAATAAATAGGACAAAAGAAACTAACAAAAGTATGGTAAACCAAAGCTTACCAACTACACTACGTAGCAAGATCATTCATTTATAACCTCAAACTTATAGCCAACTCCCCAGACGGTAACGATCATTCGAGCAGCCTGTTCTGAAACCTTATTCAACTTTTCACGTAGACGTTTAACATGTGTATCTACCGTACGTAAGTCTCCAAAAAACTCATAGTGCCATACTTCTTTAAGTAATTGCTCACGATCAAAAACCTTATCAGGAGATTTGGCAAGAAAATATAACAATTCATATTCTTTTGGAGTTAAGCTAACCTCTTTCCCATCAGCTGTTACTCTGTGTGCATCATTATCAAGTGTCAAATGCGGGAATACAATGACGTCTTTTGTTGTAGTATCCGTTTGCAAATAAGTTGTTTGTGATGATCTTCTTAAAAGGGCTTTTACTCGCAACACAACTTCCCTTGGGCTAAATGGTTTAACAATATAATCATCTGTTCCAACCTCAAAGCCCTGAACTCGGTTTACCTCTTCACCTTTTGCCGTTAACATGATAACAGGTGTTGCTTTCTTTTCGCGAAGTTCACGGCATACCTCAATACCATCCTTGCCTGGCATCATAAGATCAAGAAGTATCACATCATAATCATTTACTAAAGCTTTGGATAATGCTTCATTTCCATCCTCAGCTTCATCAATGGAAAACTCTTCACGCTCTAAATACATTTTTAATAAACGACGAATCCGTTCTTCGTCATCAACTACTAAAATTTTAACATCCTTATCCATTAATAATCCCCCCATGCAGCTATTTTACAAAAAGGTTGCTTTTTTGGCTATGTTTTTCAAGGAATTGGGTATGAAAAATGTAAGAAATAATTCACAAAATATTAATAATTTTTCTAAAGTATTCCATTATTTTCAAAAAGCCTCCACCAAATAGTGAAGGCTATTCATAAATTTACGATCCCGCGTACGAGTGAAGACCGGCTATCACAAGGTTAACTGCCACCAAATTAAACATAATAATGACGAATCCAATAACTGCTAACCATGCTGACTTTTCTCCATGCCATCCTTTTGAGAGACGTAAATGCAAAAATGCTGCATAAAAAAGCCATGTGATTAATGCCCATACCTCTTTAGGATCCCATCCCCAAAACCTAGTCCAGGCAATTTGAGCCCATATCATTGCAAAGATTAGGGCACCTAGTGTAAAGACTGGAAAACCAATTAAGACAGATCTATAACTTATCTCATCCACAAAATCAAGATTAATATTGTTTACAAACGGTTTTAAGGATGCAGCGATTCGTTTTCTCAAAATTAGTCTTAGCAATAGATATAATATTAATCCACCCATTAACGACCAGATTACAGTATTTAGCTTTTTGGCGTTAATAATGGCTGGAGTTTCAAATAAAGGTTTAAATTTCCCCTTAGTGGTTAACTCATATTCATGTGGACCGACAATAGATGGCATTGTGTATTCAACAGTAGCTTTTGCCTTATTTTTATCAATCCAATTAAATTTTTCATGATATCCTATTCCTGTAAAAGTAGAAGCAACAAATACAAAACCAAGTGTGGTTATTAATGAAAACATAATAACTTCCATCCAAAATGTTTGTTTACTTGGCTTTGATTGATCAATAGATTTAACTAGATAAATAAGACCCGCTGCAAAGCTGATTGCAAGAATAGCTTCCCCAATAGCTGCAGTTGTTACATGGATTTTTAGCCAATCGCTTTGAAGTGCCGGGATAAGTGGTGTAATTTCCCTTGGGAACATACTCGCATAGGCAATCACTAAAAGTGCAACTGGCATAGTAAAAAGGCCAAGTAGGGCTGTTCGATATATAGCGTAAATGACAAGGAATGCGCCAACAAGTGCCATTCCAAAAAAGGTTGTAAATTCAAATAAGTTACTAACAGGTGCATGTCCGGCTGCAATCCATCTAGTAATGAAGTACCCAATTTGCGATATAAAGCCGACTATCGTCAGGAAGACCGCAATTTTCCCCCATCTGTTGGTGCCTTTCTTATCCATTGGCTGTTGTTTCGTTTTAATAGCCCCCCCAAAAAATAAGGTTGCAATTAAATAAAGGATAAATGCAATATACAGTAAATTACTACTTAACGAAACCAAGTGCATACTCCCTCCTTCTTATGCTTTTTCTATTTGCGCCTGATCAGTTGGCATATCAAGATTTGTTCCATCTAAAATCATTTCAATTTCCATTTTTAACCCATACCAATTTTTATTGGTATGTGCAGCTATCCATACCTTTCCATTTTTTCGTTGTATCCATATTCGACGATGGTTCCAATATGCACCTTGAATGACTCCGAGCATAAAAAGAATGCCGCCTAAAATAATAACCCAAAGAGTTAAATCCTTACGAACTGTCAGCCCAGAAACATTTTTCGTTCCGATCGCTTTAAATGCCATTTTATATTCGTTATTACCAAACGGTTCAATATTTTCACGAATAGCAACAAAGCTCGTTTCTCCCTTAGACTTATCTGGAGCATACATTTTAAACACAAAAGCTGGATTATTTGGAACACGCGTTTTCGTTGTTGGCTGTCCATTTGAGAATTCAAAATCAGGAAAATAACTCAAAACTTTTACATAATATCCATTGCCAAGATCATATTTGGATTTTGGATCATACAAATTGACTGTTAGATTTCCATAGGATTTTCCTGTTTTTTTATTTGTTAACGAAAAAGTCATTGAATCTAGTTCATCTAATTTATAATCAACTTGGTATAGCGAATAATGATGAAAGCTTAGAGGCTGATTTACTCGGATTGCGTAATCCTCCACTTTTTTCAATTTAGGCTTTTCACCTGTAATTGATTTACCATCCTTTTGATATAAGGTGACATTGGATTGATAGTTTTTTGGGACTGTCCCACCAACTGATTGTAGTGCAGCCTGGTAGGCTTTATCTTTATTTTTATCATAGACTTGTAGAATAAATTTATTATTCTTTAGGTAATATTCTCCATTTGTATCTGGTACTACCTTTGTTTCACCTTCTCTGACCCATAAAACTTTATCCACATACATACCTGGAACAAAGCGAAGCATTCCACCAATGAGAAAGATAATAAGACCAATATGATTTACGTAGGGGCCCCATCTAGAAAAGCGGCCTTTTTCAGCTAATAGATCACCATTTTCTTCTCTTACATGGTATCGTCTAGTTATTAAAAGCTCCCTTGCCTTGGAAATGGATGCATTGAAATTTTCACTGTTTGAAATACCAAAAACCCTTTGTCTTTCAAGGAAGCCTTCATGCCGTGTAACTCTCTGTGCTTTTAATGCTTTATAAAGAGGGACCACACGGTCAATGCTGCAAATAACAAGGGAAACACCAATTAGTGCAATTAGGACTAAATACCACCATGAGCTATACAAGTTATCAAAACCTAATTGATAATACATCTTTCCTAACCAACCATATTGAGATTGGTAATAATCTTCAGGCGGAATTGTAGGCGGAATATACATTTGCTGTGGAAAAATAGTACCAATTGCAGAAGCGATTAAGGTAACGACGATTAGCCATACCCCAACCTTTACAGATGAGAAAAAATTCCAAATTTTATCAACCACTGTTTTATTGTATGTTTGTGAACGTCTAGCACTTCCTTCATAACGCATGTCGAGAATCTTTTTCTCCTGCTCTTCATCCTCATGTATTTTTCCGCAAGCCTCGCAGAAAACGGTTCCATGTGGATTAACATGCCCGCATTCACATTTTACGTCATTCATAAAAAACCTCCTATAGCAATACGCGACATCATCTAAGATGACCACCTATTTCGAACAAAAGATACCCAAAAGTTAAGGCCTAATTTCATTCATTAAATCCTTAACAGTTTCTTCCGATAATTGGCCAGTGTAGTATTTTACTACCTTTCCATCTTTATCAATTAAAAATGTTGCTGGTAGCGGGTCAATGCCGTATGCAGCCTGTACCTGACCATCCTTATCAATTACGATTGGAAAATCCAGCTTATGAATCTCTGCAAAGTTTTCTACTGCTACATTTGATTCACTAATGTTAACAGCAAGAACCTGTACACCCTTATCTTTGAATTTTTGATATTGGTTGTTTATGTATGGCATTTCCGTTTCACATGGTTTACACCATGTTCCCCAGAAATTTAGAAACACTCCCTGTCCTTTATAATCAGAAAGGCGGTGTTTATGCCCCTGTAAATCCTTAAGAATAAAATCCGGGGCCTTTTGACCAACTGAGACCTTCAATTGGTCATCCTTCGTAAAGTTAGCATAAAGCGTATAGGCGACGGCAGCACCAAGTATGAGCAAAATAAGAGTTCTAATGGCTAATCGCCGTTTCTTCATTCATAACCCTCCATTAAATCAACAGTCACATTTAATTAAATTATACCACTTCTCAATACAAACACAGTGTTAATATAGGAAATTAAATGTGAATCTTCTATGAATTTTTTTGTTTAGAATCCATCGCCAGAACTCGAAGCTGTTTGACTTCATGAGGGGTTAGCTCCCTTGCTTCTCCAGCATTTAATCCATGTAAAGTAAGTTTACCGTAACGCTCTCTTTTAAGCTTTAAAACCTCATGACCGATTGCCTCGAACATTCTTCTTACCTGACGGTTTCTTCCTTCATGGATTATGATTTCAATAATGGAGGTATGTTTTTGTTTATCAACTGAAAGTACTTTAACCTTTGCTGGGGCGGTCTTACCATCCTTTAGCATAACTCCTCTTTCAAGCTTTTTAATATTTTCTCTTAATGGAATCCCTTTTACCTTAGCCACGTATACCTTTTCAATCTCGCTTCTAGGATGCATAAGCAAGTTAGCAAAATCACCGTCATTTGTCATTAATAGTAGTCCGGATGTATCATAATCAAGACGGCCGACAGGATAAATTCTTTCCTTAAAATTGGAGAAAAAGTCAGTAACCACCTTTCTTCCTTTATCATCGGTAACACTTGAAATGACACCGCGCGGTTTATAAAGAAGAAAATATACAGGTTCTTCCCTTTGAATTGGTATTTCATTTACTTCAACCTTATCATTAGGGGAAACCTTAACCCCAAGTTCAGTAACTACATTCCCATTCACTTTTACCTTGCCTTGTTTTATCAAATCCTCTGATTTTCTTCTTGAAGCAATACCAGCAGCTGCAATCACTTTTTGTAGTCTTTCCATTCAACTATTCACCTCAAAATAATACTATAAAGATAATAAATATCTTTCTTTCTTTATGAATTATGACACAACATTGAACGTTTTCAAAGTCACGGATTTTGTTTCCTAAAGAAAAAAGAAAAAAGCCGGTTTTTTTATGATGTAAACATCTGAAAAACCGGCTTTATTATTTTGCACCAAAAAAGATTGTCACAACGACAACTGCAGCAATTATTCCTACCAAATCTGCTAAAAGACCAACCTTTAAGGCATCCCCCATCTTTTTAATTCCTACCGCTCCAAAATACACAGTTAATACATAAAACGTTGTATCCGTACTTCCTTGTAATACTGATGAAAGTCTTCCAATATACGAATCTGGTCCATGAACAGCTATTAAATCACTTGTCATTCCTAATGCTGCTGTTCCTGATATGGGCCTTATAATTGCAAGAGGGACAATTTCAGCAGGGATACCCAAATAATTCATTCCGGGGCGAATCAACCTCATCAATGCCTCCAGTGCCCCTGAGGCTCTAAAAATAGAAATTGCGACTAGCATTCCAACAAGAAATGGAATGATCGTTATAGCAATTTTAATCCCTTCTTTTCCACCCTCAACAAAGCTTTCATATGTTGGAACCTGTTTATATGTTCCATAAATTAAAATAAAACCAATCAATATAGGGATAAAGCCTAAAGAAATCATTGATAAGATATACACGCTAATTCATCCTTTTCGACTTCGTCTATAATAAAAATAACGATCAATGATAATTGCTCCTATAGCTGAGATAATAGTAGCAATTAATGTTGGGACCACAATTTCAGTTGGGGATGCAGAATGATAAGTCATTCTAATGGCAATCACTGTTGTAGGGATCAAAGTTATACTTGCTGTATTAATCGCGAGGAAGGTAATCATTGATCTGCTTGCCTTCTTTTTTTCTTGATTTAATTCTTGAAGCTGCTCCATCGCCTTGATGCCAAGCGGAGTAGCTGCATTTCCAAGTCCAAACATATTTGCAATAATATTTGATAGGATATATCCTAAAGCTGGATGATTCTGTGGAACCTCAGGAAACAAACGCTTTACAACTGGCCTAAATAACCTTGAAAGCATATCAAGAAGTCCTGATTCTTGAGCTATTCGCATCATACCAAGCCAAAATACAAGAATACTAATTAAGCCGATACAAAGGGTAACAGCATCCTGTGCCCCTGTAAAAATGGCTTTATTGATTTCTTCCATTTTGCCATTTATCATTCCAAAGAGAATTCCTATTAATGCCATAAAAACCCAAATATAATTAATCATTTTCCTTCACACCGATTAAACTTAAGAAGGTTTGTTTAACAAACGAAAAGAATCCTTTTTTCTTTTCAGGTTTATTTTGATAATAGATGGGGGTTTCTTTAATTAATTTATTATCTAAATAGACAATTGCTTTTCCGACAACTGTTTCAGAACCTGCAAAACTCCTTTTATTTTTATCTGGCTTGGTCAATTTATATTGAATTTTAAATAAATTCATCTCTTGTGACGTTGCTGGATATAGAAAAGAGTTTTTTACATATAAAGTTCCCTTGTAATATTTGATTTTTCCAATATCAATATTCCCTTTAGGTAGAACCTCCGTCATATCGTAGGTTTTAAACCCATTTTCATACATGGAAATATGGTCATTCCAATCAGTGGAATCATTTATTGTAACAGCAATTAAATTCATATCACCTTTAGTTGCTGTCGTTACAAGAGTCCGTTTGGCAAGTTTCGTATATCCCGTTTTCCCTCCCGTACAATACTGATATTTTGTTAGTAATCTATTTTTATTCTTCCAAATACGATCCCAGTTTTCAGTAGGATTTGGCGCTCTATATACTTTAGTTCCTGAAATAAGCCTATATTCTTTATTTTTCATAGCATATCTTGTAAGAAGTGCCATATCATAGGCGGTGGAGTAATGATCCTTTTGATTATCGAGTCCATTTGGATTTGCAAAATGAGTATTTAACATGCCAATTTCTTTTGCTTTTTGGTTCATTAAATAAATAAAACCATCAACACTTCCTCCAACATATTCAGCTATTGCAATGGAAGCATCATTTCCAGAACGAAGCATTAAACCATATACTAAATCTCTCAGTTTAATTTTTTCACCTGGTTTTAAATACACAGACGATCCTTCTGTATAAGTGGCTTTTTCACTCACTGTAACATATTGATTCATTTTCCCTGATTCAATAGCTAAAATTGCAGTCATGATTTTTGTGATGCTTGCAATTCTTCTTTTTGTATATGCATCTTTTTCAAAAAGAATTCTACCTGAGGACTGTTCCATTAATATTGCACTTTTAGCATTCACAGAAAAAGAGGCTTCCGCTTTCTGTGGTATGTATGAAATAAGACTTAAGACCATAAGAAAAAAAATCAATGGTTTCTGTATTCTTCTCATTAGCTAGCCTCGTCCCCTTCTTGTTAGTTTGTACAAGTTTATGCAGTACAAGGCCTGTTATGACAAAAATCAAAACCCATGAAAATAGAAAAAGAGAAAACCTTATTTGTTTTCTCAGGCTGTCGAAAAAGCTTCGGCAGTCTTTTATTTTATAAATTACCTTCAACAATTCACCGCGTTAATTTGTTATAATATTTATATAAAGCTTTTAAACTGGTCTGTTGATTTGCGCTCCAGGCGCTTCGCTTTCCGCGGG
>JAUZPL010000091.1 GCA_030705955.1 Bacillota bacterium
ACTCACTCTCTTTTCTCCTTTGAGTTGTGGCGATTGAGCCTTTTTCTCCTCAACTCACTCTCTTTTCTCCTTTGAGTTGTGGCGATTGAGCCTTCCTGCAAAAAAACGCTCAGAAAAATGAAGCTCTGTACGACCCGGAATTCACCTTCTACATGAAAGAGGCTACACTACCTCTTTCAATTAATCTATAATCAACAGAAATATTTCTTTCACAATTCGTTCCTTCCATCAAATTCTGCAGTAACAATGCAGCTTGGTTCCCAATCTCAAAAAAATCTTGCTGAATAGTAGTCAGAGGAGGCTGAGTAAACTCTGTAATTAAAATTCCATCAAATCCAGTTATTGAAACATCCTTAGGAATATCAAGACTCGCTTCTTTCACCGCTCTCATCACACCTAGAGCCATGAGATCACTAAAACAAAGGAAAGCTGTTGGGACTCTGGTTTTTATTAATTTTTTTGTTAGACGGTAGGCCTCATTCTCTGAAAAATTAGCATGGAGGATATTTTCCTCTAATAACTCAAGACCTATTTCCTGCATGGCTAATCTAACACCAGTGAGCCGTTCTTGATTAACCCAGGTTTCCCTTTTACCAGCTACTACAACGATGTCCCTATGGTCACGATCTAGCAAATATTCCGCCATATCCTTGCTTGCCGCGACATTATTGGTAGAAACGCCTCCGATAAAATCACTTTCATTACCAATTTTAATATCTAAAATGACACACGGTATTTTTGTATCAACAAGTTCTTTCAAGTAAGGGTCATCCATACGAATTCCAATCAACACTGCACCGCCGATATTTCGCTCTTTACAAAATTGCGCATAGCTTTTCTGCTTTTGTTTCTGTGAATCAATTAGATAGATTGCTAATTCGTATTGATTTTTCTCAACAGCTGTATAAACACCCTTAAAAAGTTGGAATGAATTGTTATTATCCTTGATGCTGCTATCGAAGAAACCCGAAGTGATCATACCAATCGTCATTTGTTTTTTTGAAGATAGGTTTTTCGCTACTAAATTGGGGGTATAGTTCAATTCTTTTGCCACTTCAAAAATCCGCATTTTGGTTTTTTCGCTTATATCTGGATAATTATTAAATGCCTTTGAAACAACCCCAGTTGATACTCCTGCCTTCTTGGCGACATCTTTTATAGTAATCACTCTTCATTCCTACTTTCTTCCATTACTGATTAAATTTCTTTATTAAATAGCATAATGCAAGCTCCGTTGTGTTGTGAAGTATTAAATCTGCACCCGCCTGCTCCATCTTATTTACTGTACCGACACCAACTGCAAACATCCCGGCATCCTTGATGGATTGGATTCCTGCTGTTGAGTCCTCGATGCCAATACATTCCTCTGGAGTAATACCTAATTTTTCGGCAGCCCTTAAGAAAATATCGGGTGCTGGCTTCCCTTTTGCAATCTCTTCAGGGTCCACAATCGTTTCAAAATAATAAGTAATTTGAAGTGACTCAAGGATGGCAGGAGCATTCTTGCTGGCAGATGCTAAACCAATCTTAATATCATTGGCTTTTAATTCATCCAAAAATTCTTTAATCCCCGGAAAAATATCTTCTGGTTTCATTTGAGTAAGCAATTGGAGATAATGGTCATTTTTGCTTTTTGCCAGCCCCAGTTTGTCTGCTTCACTAAATTGATTCGCTACACCACCGTGTACAAGAATCTTTTCAAGGCTTTCCATGCGGCTGATTCCCTTTAACTCTTCATTAAATTCACGATTAAAGTCAATCCCAATGCCTTTGGCTAATTCCTTCCATGCCAAGTAATGCATTTCTGCCGTATCTGTAATGACTCCATCTAGATCGAAAATTACTGCTTTTAACATGACAAGTCACCCTTTATGTATGAATAATCGAGCAGTCACCGCATGAACGATGACTGCTTGTTTTTGATATTTGTTTTTATTCACGGTAGTTAACGCTTTTTTCATCACTGAACTCGATTGTTTTTCCAAACACTTCAACTTCTATCATTTTCATTTCAGTACTTTCTGTTTTCATCGTTAACGTATTTTGATTAATTTGAACATGAAGCGGATAACCATGCCAGCTGATTGTAAAGCTCAATTCATTCCAATGCTTAGGTAAGCGTGGATTGATTCGAAGTTTACCTTCAACCATTCGGACGCCTCCAAAGCCTAGAACAACGGATTGCCAGATACCTCCAATAGAAGCAGCATGGACACCATGGTCAGAAGTATTCATCATAGGTCCTAAGTCAATTTCTGCTGCTCTTCTGAATAGTGAATAAGACATTTCTTCAAGTCCTAAGTCATTAGATAAAATCGCATGTGTAGATAAACTTAGGGATGAATCATGCAATGTCTTCGGTTCATAATAGTTAAAGTTTGCTACTTTCACTTCTGGTTTGAACCTGTTTTCTAGCAATAAGAATAAGATCATGATATCAGCTTGCTTTGAAACTTGAATATCTTTTACTTGCTCTAAGTTGTAGTCTAGGAACATAGAGCCCACTTTTGTTTGATTTTTGTATTTCGTAAGGTCAATAATCTTTTTACTTAGATAAGTATCATCCTGTGGAATGATATTTCCTTCTTTCCTTGGCTGCGGAAGATAAATCTTTCCTATTCTTTCCGTCCACAATGAGTACTCCTTCTCAAGATTCAATTTAGATTCAAGCTCAGCAAGTAATTCAAGACGTTCTTTCTTTAATTCTTCATAGTATTTAATCGCGAGTTCAATGTTAAAGTGTGCCATGTGGTTTGTAAATGTGTTATTGTTGACATGTTCTTTATATTCATCCGGACCTACTACTTCATTAATGTGGAATTCCTGTTTCTCATCATTCCACTCCAAACGGCTGGTCCAGAATGTTGCTGTATCAAACAGCATCTCATAACCGTACGTATCCATAAAGTCTTGATCTTTTGTAATTTTATAATATTGCCAAACTGCGTAAGCAATGTCTGAAGTAATATGCTGTTCAATAAAGCCTGACCAGATTTTTGTTTGCATACCGGTAACAATGTCAACGGCTCCCCAAACAGGGGTAACCTCTCCATCATTTGGCCATGCAGCTTCCCAAGGATACATAGCCCCTTCGTATCCGTTTTCTTTTGCTTTCTTTCTTGCACCAACTAAGCCATGATAACGGTATTTGAGAAGGGATTTTGCTACTTCAGGGTTTGAATAAATAAAGAAAGGAAGAATGAATACTTCTGTATCCCAGAAGGAGTGTCCCTTATAGCCTTCTCCACTAAGTGCTTTCGCCCCAATGCCCATTCTTTCATCGTGAGCCGGAGTCATGATGGTTAAATGGTAGAGGGCAAAGCGTAATGAAAGCATATCAAAAGCATCTTCACTGTCGATATTAAAATTGTATTGATTCCAAACTTTCTCATTCCATGCTGCTTTGCTATCATTAAAGGCAGTTTCATAGCCTTTCTCGGAAGCATGACGCAGGTTGGAAAGAGACACTTCACGCAAATGGCCTAGGGCGTAATCCGGATTGTCGATTTCTTTGTCCCTGCTTGTATGGATAGTAACCAACTTCTCCATGGTTAACGTATCGTTGGCTTTTAAATCTACTTCATATGCAAGCCATACCTTCCGTCTATCCATCTCCATTCGGGGTTCTTTGTCTAATTCATTTCCATTCACATTCACGCGGTGAACAGTATTTAAAACTATATCTACCTTCGATTCAGTCGTTGTTTGAATTAATTGAATGAAGCGCTTGTCATAAATTCTGCGTTCTCCCTCGTGAAAATGTTGAGAACCGGTGTTAGTCATTTGTGCATTGATGCCTGAATTAAAAGCTATAACAACAGGCTCATTCAAAGCCTCTACCTCCATTTTTATTCCAATTAAATGAAGATTATCAAGTGATACAAAACGTTTAAAGTTAAAACGTAGCTGTTTACCTTTAGGTGATGTCCATTCAAAACTGCGAGTGAGTTCAGCCGTCTTTAAATTAAGCTGCTTCACATAATTTTTTACTTGGCCGAATTCTAAACTGAATCGTTCACCATCCACACGAATATCAATGCGTGTAACATCAGCGATATTCGGAAGTTCAGTTACTTCACTCTCATCAAATTTATTAAAAGTTCCTGCAACAAAACAATCGCGAGTTTCCTGTAAATAGGGTTCCTCATTTGCAGAACGAATTCCCATATAGCCGTTTCCAAGGTACATAATCGCCTCAGTTTTACCCAAGTGGTCTAAAGAAAAGTCAACATCAGCAATAGCCCAATTCTGATATTCCCCTTTTCCTAATGAATAATTCATCATAACTTTATACCTCCGAAAACGTTTTAGATTTTGCGAATTTTAAACCAGTAAACATTTTAAATAGTCCAGTGTAAGCGGATTTACAAAAATGTTTCAGTTTTTTTGATTACTACTATTTGGGTACCTAAATGCTTCGAATTGTAAGCAGATTACGAAAACGTTTTAGTACTTGAGTACAGTATAGTTTTTGACTCTCTCCTTGTCAATCTAGCCAATAAAAATTATTGAAAATCACGTGAAGAACTGTAAATTGGTTTAGACTCATTTGGTTGTCTCCATATTTTTCTAAGCAAAGGAACTAACAAAATAAAAAGAACTCCAAAAAAGCCAAAACTTATGGAGAGGATCTTCTCTTTACTAAAAAAAGTATTAAGGAGTAAAAAGAAGACAATTCCAGCCATTCTTCCAATACCAAGAGGGATTTCACGGATGATTATATAATCTAAGCGACGTGCATGATATTTGGGGTCTTTTTCAATAGAAGCATACGTCCATACATCCAGTGTCGTGTTGATAATATTATTTCCAATTGAAGAAAAAATAGAATAGATTACAAGAACCATATAGGATGATTCAATACTTAGCCAAATCGAAGACACACAGATAAGAACAGCACCAACTGTATATAAGCCAATACGACGATTGGGTGTTGAAATCTTTGCTAACAGTATAGATGTTAATAAGCCAACTAATGAAGTAAAGGTCGCAAACCCGCCTAGGGAAAGTTCACTTTTTAAAATAGAATAGGTCATCATGGTCACAAGAAACGTGCTGTATGTACCTTCTACAATTCCAGAACCTATTGTAACCCAATACATTCCCTTCCATTCTTTAGTCGGTTTTTTCCAAACATCATGAAACTGAGAGGTATTGGATATATACTTACCTTTCATTTTCAAAGAAATAAGCACTACTAATACAAACCAAAAAAGAGAAATTCCAAAAACCACATAATATCCTTTCATACCAGCGTAGTAATTAATCAAAAATCCAGACAATAACGGTGCAACCATACCGCTGATACTATTTAGAAAGTTCCCTATATAAAGAAATTTGTCTCTCCCGTCATCTTGTGTACTATCAAGTGTCTGCATATGCATACCAATCGCAAAAAAGCTCGTTCCCATCCCCATCCAAAAACCGATTTCATAGATATGGTAAGCTGCTTTTTCTTTGTAAAACATGACCAGTGCATAAGTAAAAATAAACAACAGCACTCCTACCCTTAAGCTTGCCATCGGTGTTCTCTTCCGTGCATACAAAGAGCACAACGGAAAACTTATTAAAACAACAGCTGAGTACATTAAACTATAGATGGCTAAAGTCAGATAGGATTGGTCAATCTTCCAGATAAAAATGTTAATAAAAAGGTTAGACATACCCATTGCAAAAGAAAAAAAGGCCATCATCACAAGATACAAGCGCACTTCCTTCATTTCAATCCTTCTCTCTACCATGTTGTTTGGCGGGCGTGCCAAAAAATAACCCCAAAAACCAAACCATTTTAAAAAATGGATTTGTTTTTTAGGGCTAACACATATATTTACTTAATTCCACTTGAAGATATACCTTGAACAAATTGCTTTTGGAAAATAAGGAAGATTATAATCATTGGTAATGTCAGCATGATAACACCCGCTAAAACACTGTTCCAATAAGCACTATATTGGCCATAGAAAGAATTCAGTCCAATTGGTAATGTATACATATCGTCACTTGTTGTAAGTAATACTGGCCATAAAAATGCGTTCCAGTTACCTTGGAAAGTAAAAATAATTTGTGTTGCAAGCAATGGACGTGAAAGCGGGAGGAATATTTTAAAGAATACACCCCATCTACCTAATCCATCGATTTGGGCAGCTTCCTCAAGCTCTTTTGGAACACCTAAAAAGAATTGCCTTGCCAAGAAAATCATAAATGGACTCATCAAGAATGGAATCGTTAATCCTTGGTAAGTATCAATCCATCCAAGTTTGGCAAGAAGCATATAAATTGGAACAAGCAATACCTGTCCAGGAATCATCATAATCGCAAGGAAAACGAAGAACAATATACCGCGTAATGGGAATTTAAACCTGGCAAAAGCATACCCTGCTAATGTATTGACAAATAAATTTCCAATAGTAACGATAACGGCTATGATTATACTGTTTGTCAGCCAATGACCAAAAGGAAAGTTCTTTAAGATATAACTATAGCTAGAAAAGTTCAGCTTGCTAAGCGGTGTCCAAAAATTAAATACCTGATCGGTAGGCTTTAACGATGTATAGATGGACCATATAAATGGTAGAAGTGTCACGAACGAATATAGAATGGCTACCACGTAAAGGGCAGTTCGTCTTTTTTTCATTTCCTTTCCCCCTTACTTATCTTCTCGTCCTAAGAAAAAGTTCTGAATTAATGTAAAGATTAAAATAATCGCAAATAGAACGAAAGCCATTGCCGAAGCGTAACCCATTTGCATGGTTTTAAAGCCTTTGTTAAAAATATCCAATACAACTGAAAGTGTTGAGTTTAACGGACCGCCATTTCCTCCAGAAACAACATACACCTGGTCGAACACTTGGAATGTGCCAATCATGGACATAACCACATTCAAAAATGTCGTTCTACGCAATAACGGAATGGTAACATGCCATAATAAGCGCCATCCACGTGCTCCATCCAATTCAGCAGCTTCATATACATCTTCTGGGATATCCTGAAGGCCTGCCAAATAGATAATCATAAACTGTCCTACGCTTGACCATATCGCCATTAGCATAATAGCAGGCAGTGCGAACTTGGGACTATTAAAATAGTTTGGTCCATGAATACCAAAGTTTGCTAAAAACTTATTTAAAATTCCGTCTGGTGAAAAAATAAACATAAACATGACACTTACCGCTACCGTAGAGGTAACTGTCGGGATGTAATACGCTACCCTGAAAAAGGTTTTGCCTCGAATATTGTTTACAATCAGGGCCAACCCTAGTGCAAGGGCTGTTTGGACGGGGACAACACCCAATGTGTATAAAGAGGTATTGCCAAGAGCGCGTAAAAACTCTTTATCCTGAAATAAATGTATATAGTTCGAAAACCCAATAAACTTGGCGTTTTGTGGATCTAAAAACGAAAAATGAAAAAAGCTGATGTAAAACGCATAAAATATAGGTCCAATTAAAAACACCAATAAGGCAACTAGAGCCGGGGCCAAAAATATGTAGCCAGCTACTGCCTGTTCGAATTTATTTCTAAAAAGACTTGGTCTTTTTGCATTCAAATTATCACTTCCTAATTGAAATGAGAGAAGCAAATGCAAACCACAAGGGTTCACATTTGCTTCATGTCATTCTTTTTCATTACTGTTGAGATTGGCTCTTTACAGTATCCTGTGCTTGCGATAATACTTTTTCAGGTGCAAGTCCATTTAATACACCTTGTTCAGTTGCTTTATTTACAGCATCAACAAAGTTTTGTCCGTATGTCCCGAATTGATATGGTACTGCTTCTTTAATTCCGTTTACATATGCTTGATAGTCGGGGTTCTTGCTTAAGAATACATCTTGTTGGCTCATTCTAGTAGGTATAGCAAGACCTGATTCAGCCGTCATTTTTTCAGCATTTTTACCTGTCATGAAGAACAATAATTTTGCTGCTTCTTTTGGATTTTTAGTTGATTTTGCCATTGAATAGCTAACTGTATAAGTCATGTTTGCACTTTTGCCGTTAGCTGATGGGAAATCAGCAATTCCGAATTTCACGTTTGGAGCAGATTGCTGCATAAACGGAAGTACCCATGCTCCTTCTAAAGCCATAGCAACTTTACCTTGTGAGAATGGAACTCCGGCCCAGTCTCCGCCTAAATCTTTAGGTGCTTGGATGTATTTTTCTTTCATATTGTCAATAAAGAATTTTAATCCAGCAACATTGGATGGATCATCAATAGTTACTTTATTTGAAGAGCTATCATAATAGCTGCCACCAAAATCTACAACTAGTGGATAGTAACGAGCAACGTCAATTGGCATTGAAAGCGGTGCAATACCTTTTGACTTTAATATTTTGGCGTCTGCAATCAACTCATCCCAAGTTTTTGGAGGTGTAGCGATACCTGCTTTTGCGAATAAATCCTTATTATATTCAAGAGCCATTGTATTGTAGTCTTTGGGCAAACCATAAGTCTTGTCTTTCCATTTGAAAGCATTTAATGCAGCTGGCGCAAAATCCTCTATATCAACTTTTCCACTCTTGATATAGCTGTCAAGTGGTGCTAACACACCTGAATCTTCAAGAGTTGGTGCATAGGAAGCATCTACATAAAAAATGTCAGGAGCAGTTTTAGATGCGAGCATTGGTTGAAGCGCTTGCAAATAATTCCCTGTGATAACCTGTGTTGTAACTTTAATATTTTTGTTAGCCTTTTCAAAAGCTGCAATTTGTTTATCAACTAATTGCTTTTCGGCAGGACTTGATGCCCACATTCCAATTTTTAGTGAAACTTGCTCAGTGCTTGATGAACTGCTGCCTGAGTTAGATCCGCAGCCTGCTAACAAGCCTGCTCCTAAAACAACTGCTGAAGCGACTCCTATCCACTTTTTCTTCATTATTTGTTTCCTCCTTAGAACATTGTATTAGTCCTTGAAACATTTTCATAAATCGCTTACATTTTTAATATATAACTATTATCCTAGATTCGTCAATTATAAATTTTAGAAAAATAACAAATATTTAATTTGGATTTAAGGTGTCTTTGTAAGCGTGTTCAGTTTAAATCTTATTGTGTTATTTTAAATACCCTTACTTCATGGGGGCGTAAACTGATTTCATTGCCATCCTCTATTTCTGGATAATTAGCCAAAATAAGTTTGCTTCCACTTAGTGAAAGTGATTTAGGAAGAATATAACTAGAATTCTCATTTGAATGATTCATAATAATAAACCAATGTTCAGAATCCAGACATCTGGTATAAGCATATATTTTTGGATCCTCTCCCGACAGATCATGGAAATCCCCATAAACTAACACCGGGTTTTCCTTCCTCAATTGAATTAATTTTTTGTAATAAGATAGCACTGAATCAGAATTTCTTAGTTCATTTTCAACATTGATTTGTTTAAAATTAGGATTTACACGAATCCACGGAGTTCCTTTAGTAAAACCGGCATTCTTCGTATCATCCCATTGCATCGGTGTTCGAGAATTATCCCTCGCTAAAGGCCTTAATTCCTCTAATACTTCCTGAGGATTTCTTCCCTTTGATACTTCTATTTCAACTTTGTTATGGAATGCAATATCCTTATATTCATCGATGGATGAATAATGTACTCCAGTCATGCCAATCTCTTCACCTTGATATATATAAGGTGTCCCTGGAAGTGTATGAATCATAGTTGCCAGCAGCTGGGCCGATTGCGTGCGAAATTCCCTGTCATTCCCATAACGGGTTACCTGCCTTGTATGATCATGGTTATTTAAGAACTGTGAATTCCATCCTCTTCCCCACAACCCTTGATACCACCTTTTTTGAATGGCCTTGAATTTCTTCAAATCCATTCTCGGCATTTCATCACAAACTTCAAAATGAAACAGGCTGTGAAGCTCATTTCGATTCTCACCCACATACTTTAACCCTTCCTCAGGCCCTACAAAGGCAACCTCGCCAACAGCTAAAATATCATAATGCTTCAACACTTTTTCATTTAAATCCCTAAGGAAAGTATGAATGCCAGGATTATTAGTCAGGTACCGGATATCATCAGGATTTTCTGAATCTGGAAATCCCTCTTGTTTTTTCAATAACGCGATTGCATCCATTCGAAACCCGTCAATACCCTTATCCAGCCAGAATCTCATCATTTTATAGATTTCTTCACGTAGCTCCCCATTTTCCCAATTTAAATCTGGCTGTTCGACAGCAAAAGAATGAAAATAATATTCACCTGTTGTTTCATCATATTTCCATGCGGAAGGTGTAAAATAAGAACGCCAGTTATTTGGAGGGCTTCCATCCTTCGATGATCTCCAAATATAGTAATCCCTCTTTGGGTTTTCTTTAGAGGAACGGGACTCTTTAAACCATGAGTGCTGATCAGAAGTATGATTAACTACCAAATCCATGATTAGTTTCATCCCTCTTTTGTGAATCTCTTCAAGGAGCTTCTCCCAAATTCCAATGGTTCCGGCACTTTCCATAATCGAATAATAATCACTAATATCATAGCCATTATCGACATCAGGTGATTCGAAACAAGGGTTTAGCCAAATAACATCCACCCCAAGGCTCTTGATATAATCAAGCTTTTCGATGACTCCCTGCAAATCGCCTAATCCGTCTCCATCTGAATCATAGAAACTTCTCCAATAGACCTGATAAACCACTGATTCTTTCCACCAAGTTTGTTTCAACTTAAAGACTCCTTTACAACCTGAGGAGCTTGCATTTGAATGCGAGCCCCTTTAGCTTTAATAATATGTTATTCCGGTAAAATCATACGCACAGATTCCCGCTCTACAATATTATGGGGTACATAATGAATCCCATTATCAATACTAGTAGATGAGTCTACCATACATTTCATTAGATGAGAGATTGCCAGTTCACCAATCTGTTTAAAAGGTTGTGCGACTGTTGTTAATGTAGGGGTACTCATATGTGAGAGTCTTAAATCATCGAATCCCATAACGGAAATATCTTCAGGTACTTTGTATCCTCTATCATGGAGACAACGCATTGCTCCTAATGCAATTTCATCTGCTGCGGTAAAAACAGCTGTCAATTTATTGACTTTTTGCTTTTCCAGAAGCCTTGACATTGCATGATATCCGTCCTCGAAACGGAACCCCGCATACTCAATCCAATCCTCTTTAATTGGAATTTGATGCTGCTGTAACGCAGATTTATAACCAAGTAAACGCGGCTTTCCTGCTACGATATCCGATGTCGGTCCTGAAATCATTCCAATGCGCTGGTGGCCACGAGAAATTAAATACGTAACAGCATCATAGCAAGCCTTGACATCATCGACCCGGAAGGATTTTAATGGAAATGTACCAAAGCTTTGTGTTAATACCAAAACCACAGGTATTTCGAGTCGTGAGAGGATTGCGTCATAATCTTTTGTAATCGGACGGCTAGTAAAAATAATACCGTCAACCTGATGTTGTTTTAAAAAGGTAAAACCTTCTTGAGCACGGTGTAAACTATGCTGGGAATCAAATAACAATATCTTCATCCCATGATTTCTAGCAACTTCTTCAATTCCAATATATAGTTCATTAAAGAAAAAGTCTGCAATACCAGGAACCAACAGTCCGATTGTATTCGTTTTTTGAACACTTAACCCCCTGGCAATTGCATTCGGAATAAAACCTAACTCCTCAATCGCCTGCTGTACTTTGATCTTTGTTTCATCCCCCACAAGTTCAGGGGCATTTAATACTCGTGAAACTGTTGCCGGGGATACTCCGGCAGCATTAGCAACATCTCTTATTGTAGTTTTCAAAATGACATTTCTCCCAATGTATAATCTTGAAAGATTACTATTCAAAAATGAAACTTTTTCATAAAACGGTTTCAAATTAATTTCAACTAAATTATAGTAAAAAAAAAAAGCACTGTCAATTTAGCATTTTTCCTATACTTTTAAAAAAGATCATCGTGGTATTACTGAACTCAAACCTCTCAAACATGACTGGAAACAAAAACACAGTGGGACAAGCATATATATGTGATCTTGTTGTAAGTGACTATACTGGTAAATTGTCGGAAAAATTCTCACTCAATCGTAAACAACAATCTTTTAAAAAAGACCCTTTTCATTTTGTCTTTCATGTTTTTCCAACATCTCAGTTAAATCTTCTATCAATTCACCTTTCTCTATAATAATTGCTTTTCCATACATATGGATGGCTTGATAATTCCACGTTGGAACGTTTTCGTGCGAATACCAGGAGGAAGAAATATAAGCGTTAGGTCCTTGAAACATAACATGCACATCTTCACAGGTTTCAAATGTTCTCCACTGGGGATTTCCATAAGCCATATGACCAGTAATATAGCAATCATCACCTTTTTTCTTTAACCCAAAAGGCAAATGAGTGGCAATTGGTTTACCTTGCTCTGTTGTGACAATCGTGCCAAAAGAGTTTTTTTGAACAAAATCCTAAATTTCATTGATATTCGTGACCTTAAAGTATTCTGGAATATACATAAACATCCACCCTTTAAAAGTTAATCGAGTATTTTGATCATTATGAAGTCGGTCTGTTCTTCATCACCCATATAAAAAGAGTGGGCTCCAGTTTGAACAAATCCCATCTTCTTATAAAAAGCAATTGCATTTTCATTCTTTTCCCAAACACCCAGCCAGATTTTCTTTTTATTCTCCTTGCCTGCTATTTCCATAGCTTTTTGGATCAGATATTTGTCGAGCCCATGTTTTTGAAATTTATTCCTAATATAAATTCTTTCGACTTCAAGTGATTCATCACCCATTTCTTCAGACTGAGCATCATTGGTATTGACCTTTAAATATCCAGCAACTTCATTATGTAAATAAACAAAAAAGAAGTGCGAAGAAATATTGGATAATTCTTTTTCTAATTGGTTTAAATTAAAGGCCCTTTCCAAATAGGCATTCATATTTTCGGGTGTATTTTGATTTTTAAATGTCTCATTAAACGTTTCATAACTAATTTCTTGAAGTTTGCTTGAGTCTTCGAGGGTACACTTTTTTATATTTATAGTCATTTAAATATGTCGCTCCTTTGTATCATCAATAATTTCTCTTGTTTCCTTTTTTTACAAACTCCCAGTCTTTTTCTATATTTTTTCTTACTCTTTGCAGAAGATTAAACATGGTTTCAGCTTCTTGTTCGGAAAATCCAGCTAATGCGACCTTATCGGAATAATCATTCTCTCTTCTTATGAAAGGATAAACTTTTTTTCCTTTTTCAGTTGGAAAAAGTTTTTTAATTTTTTGGTTATGCTCATCATCTTTCTTTTCAATAAAGGTGTTCATTTCAAGTTTTTTTATAGCACGAGCTGCTGTTGTTCGATCCACTTTTATCATCTCGGCTAACTTTTCTTGAATG
>JAUZPL010000092.1 GCA_030705955.1 Bacillota bacterium
ACCATGGATGCTCATCACTTGTATGGTTAATCACCAAGTCAAAAATCAACTTCATACCTCGGTGATGTACCTCCTCTAGCAAAAGTTCAAAATCATCCATGGTTCCAAACTCATCCATAATTTTGTGATAATCGCTTATATCATATCCATTATCATCATTAGGTGATTCAAACATTGGGCAAACCCAAATCACATCAATCCCTAAATCCTTTAAATAATCAAGTTTGGAGATGATTCCTTTTATATCTCCAATTCCGTCATCATTGGAATCCATAAAGCTGCGGGGGTATATTTGATAGGCGACTGCTTCTTTCCACCAATATTTATTCATGTAAAATCCTCTCTGTTTCCTTGTAATTTTGTTTTTTTCTGGATACGAGAATGAACCAATTTATACAATTGCCCTTTTACATAAGCCATTCCCCCCAACTCTTCCCTCTTAAGGAAAAATTAAGTTTAATATATTTTACTAGGCTTATAAGAATATTTAACCTTTTTAACGCATTAAAGTGAGTAAAATATTTTATAATTATTCAACACTTAACTCGCATAAGTGCAACTAGGCAATCGCCTGCGCTAAGGCTTGGCGCTAGCCAAGTTTTCTTTATAACATTCAGTTTTTTTACCAAGGAGGCCAAGTTTATCTAATGAATTTCTTTAAAAACTTCAGATTTGCTCAAAAGATTAGTGTACTCACTATAAGTTTTTTTGTTTTTCTTACAATTATCGGAATTGCTTCTATTAAGCAAATTTCTAATGTCCATTCAAAAGTAATGGAATTGAATGATTCTAGGCTTGTTCCAATTGTAAAGCTAGAAGATATAAAATCAGATATCGAATATATTCGATCACAGGCAAATTCTATAATGGATGCTAGGGGCAATGACACAAAAAAGAAAGCTATTCAAAAGGATATTGAAACCCATGCAGCTTCTGTAGACAATCGTTTAACTGAATATAAAAGTAACACAAGATATTCAACAATGATTAAGTACGTCAATGCTTTCCTTGCTGCAAAAGATTCTTTTATTAAATCCCAGGGAGCAGGCACTAAACAGACGATGGGAATGACTGCCTCAGGACCAACTACCGGCGGACCTCCTCAGGATATTAAACAATTGGACAATACACGAAAAGAAGCCATTAATACATTAGATAAAATTATTGATCAACATATAGCTAATGCACAAAATACATACAGTGATAGTAAAGATGTTTACAAAACAACCTTGATGATCATTATTTCACTTTTAATTATTAGTGCAGTCGTCACCTTAATTTTATCTATAGTCATCACAAAATCTATTGTCGTCCCAGTAAGAAATGTTACTGCCAAGTTAAAGGAAATTTCACAAAGCAACGGTGATTTAACACAAAGAATTGACTATACAAGCAACGATGAAATAGGCGAACTAAGCAGCAGCTTTAATCTATTTGTTGAAAAGCTATTAAACATTATTAAAGAAGTTGCCCATTCGGCTGAAACTATCTCTTCTTCAAGTGAACATTTAATTGAAGCAACAGGAGCTACTGTTTATTCATTAGATAACATTTCTAAAACGGTGGCAGAAATTGCTGCTGGTTCATCCCAAGGAGCGGCATTTGCCGAAGAAACTACAGCAAATCTAACAGAAGCAGCTAACTTTTCTGAGGCAACCTCAAAAGCAACTAAACATACAACTGATAATACTAAAAAGGTGAAGGAGGCAGCAGAGGAAGGTGCTGGAAAAATTTCAGAAATCATATCCTCCATTACTGAAATCGCTTCTTCCTCAAAAGATGTATCCTTTATCATCAATGAACTGAATGACTCTTCCGTAAGGATTGGAGAAATCATTCAGATTATAACCGGAATTTCTGCTCAAACAAACTTGTTGGCATTAAACGCAGCGATTGAAGCTGCCCGGGCAGGTGAAGCGGGTCGTGGCTTTAGTGTTGTTGCCGATGAGATACGGAAGCTAGCTGATCAAAGCAATACTGCTGCATTAGAAATCTCTAATCTTGTAAAGGAAAATCAGACACAATCCTCTACTGCAGTATCTTCTGTTAATTTAGTTGAGGAAAAAGTTATGGATGGTGTTAATATTGCCTCTGAGGTAGGAAAAAGTATTCATAACATTATCGAACATATCCAAAGTACGGTCAGTGAAGTGGAGCAGATTGATCTGGCCAATGAAAAGCAGGCGCAATATTCAAAAGAAATGGAACAGGCCATCGCAAACCTTACTTTAACATCCAATGAAATTGCTGGAGGCACTGAAAATATTAGTGCAAGCATAGAAGAACAGCTTTCTACCATGACAGGAATCGAACACACAATAGGACAGCTTTCCGACATGGCTAAAAAACTGAGAGATCTAACAGGTGGATTTAAAATCGAAGCATGAGAATCAAATAGAGGCTGTCTCAAATGGGTATGACCCTTTCTGAGACAGCCTCTATTCATAGTCTAATTATGATTAATTTTGCAAATTATGCTCTGTATGCAAGGTTGCAATCATTCCGTAAAAAGCAAAGAAAAAGGATTCTGGGGCAATTAAGCGAAAATGTCCTACATCATCTGTATTGAAATTCAATGCATTTTCTAATAAACGATAGGTGGAATAAGCATAAAAGCAAAAATATTTATAATCAAACTTCGGCATTTTTTCGTAAATAACCGCAATTTCTTCTTTATATAAATCGATATTTTTTGTTGCTTCATCAATAATAACTTGTAAATCAGCTACATCTGCTTCAAGAATTAAATCATTCTTTTCAATTCTTATATTAGCCATTTGCTTACCTCCATGTTTTTGCCTTTAAAAATATTAAATCATATTTCTAAGGCTACTAGCATGATTTACATCACAGGTGTAGTAATAATTCCTTGTGCATTTACTAGCTAATCCTTGATTGGGCAGCATTTTCAGCTTGCTGGCTATTTTCTCTTGCAAGAACGACTAGAATTGCCCCTAACAGAACAATGACACCGCCTACCAACTGAAATGATGACATCTTGTCATGCAATAGGATCGTCGAAAGAATGAAGGTAACAACTGGTTCAATCATACTTAAAATGGAGGCCTTTGTAGGACCAATGATGTTCATTCCGGCAAAAAAGGTAAACATTGCTACAACACTACAAAAGAAGGCTACACATATTGCCATAATCCAGCCAATTCTCCCAAAATGGAAGCTGATCGTATGTGTGACGGTCCCGCCAATTAAAAGAGAAAAGGAAGAAAATAATGAGATAAATGCACATGTAATCATCGGCGAAAGCTGTTTGGTTACTCGATCCCCAATTAGGATATAGATGGAGTACACTACAGCCGCACCACCAGCAAACAGAATTCCGATTAGACTTATATGCCCTCTCGGTGAACCAAGTACCAAAATAATTCCTATTAATGATAAGGTTATAGCTACGATAATTTTCTTAGATGGTTTCTCTTTGTTAACAAAGAATGAAAGAACCGCTACGAAAATAGGATATAAATATAATAGCAGTGCGGCTAAAGATGCCGGTATATATTTTACGGATGTAAAATAAAACGTAGATTGGATCGTATATAAAATGCCCCCAAGCAAAACAAGAAATAATATTTGTTTTTTTGTGATTTTCCAATTTCTCATCTTTAAAAAGATGTAAGCAAAAAAGATGATGGAAGCAAATGCAAATATTAAAAATAAAAGAGTTGTTGTGCTCACTCCACTATCATAAGCATAAATTGCAAAAATCGGAATTAGTGCAAAGCTTGTTGCTGATAGAATGATATAAATGTAGCCCCAAAACATGTGTCCACCCCTAGTCAAGTATCACAATTCATTTCTATTTAAAAAAATCCAAAAATTATTCTCCTAGAATAATTGTAGGCGTTTCCATACCCTATGTCTATAACACTATGTAATGTTGTTTCAATTATATGTTAATAAACAATTTTCTAGATATTTTGTAAATAATTTTAATAAGTCCCTTCACTAAAAACAGCCCATGAAAGTTCATGGGCTGTGAATGGATAAAAAGCTGTTACCTATTTAAGAAAGAATAATTATATTTTTTTAAAAGTTGCCCAAACATTTCTTGTTCCTCATTAGACCAGTTTTTCATAATTTCGGATAATCTTGAATAACGAATTTGTTGATATTCGTTAAATTCCTTTAATCCCAATTCTGTTATTTGAAGGGAATAGGCTCTTCCATCCAAGGGGTCAGGTATTCTGTAAACATACCCTTTATGTTCTAATGCTGATACTTGTCTGCTTACTGTTGAAATATCCAATTGGAATTTATCCGCCAGGTCCTTAACTCTGGCAGGTCCATGGGAAATTATTTGGTGTAGTAAAAGATATGCTGAACGATCAAGATTGCCAAGCTTTTTGGTTGATATTGATGTTAAACGGCGAAGAAGAACAGCCAATTCAAGATCAATGGTTTCTAACGAATGTTCATCCATGCTTGTTGGTACCTCACTTTTTTCCATCTTTCTTTACCTAATGGTACCATAACCCTATCGTTTTTAAAATCACAGCAAGTCATTAAAAGTGGAACAAGGATGGTTCAAAATAAGATATCTGACATAAAGAAAACTTGGCTAGCGCCAAGCCTTAGCGCAGGCGATTGCCTAGTTGCACTTATGCGAGTTAAGTGTTCAATAATTATAAAAGATTTTTACTCATTTTAGTCCGTTAAAAAGGTTAAACATTCTTATAAGCTAAAGAAAACTCGCCGATTGGCGAGCCCCTAAGGGCGAAGACAGATGCGTAGTTGCACTTATCACGCTCGTTTCAGCCGAGTCCTGCGGCACTCGCCTGACTTGGACATCCTGTCCATCGTGCGATTTGAGGGACCATTACTTTTAACATTAGTTAACACACTTTAGTGCATTAGCTAAGTTAACTTTTCTATAAGCCAAAGAATTGTAGACTCGACATTTCTAAGAATTGCCCGTACTATGATTTTAAAGGGTTCCTTATATTTTTTAGAAATTATTCCATTACTTAGGAGGAATTAATTTGTTAAAACAACCCTTTAAATTATTGAGTTTGACGCGGGTATTTATGTATATATTATTTGGTTACGTTTATTATTACCGGTGTGAAGCCACTGATTATTGGGGTAAGGTATTTGTCATTGTAGCCACCCTCTTATTAATCGGGAACCACTTACTCTTATCTTTTTCCACAATGGAACGGTATTTTATTTGGTCCATTTCTTTCGATTTCATTATCCTAACCAGCTTGGGTATCATTTTCGTGAATCAATTGGATTTAATTTTTATTATGTTCGGTATTCTAGCCTTCGTTTTATTTACTAAAAACCATAATAAAAAAGTAATGTATGCCTTTATTTACTTACTTGCTGTAGCTTGGGGATTCCTCACCTATTTTGCATTTTTTAAAACAAATCAATTTTATTTTATTGGAAACGTCATCGATTTCATGTTTATTATTTTTTGTGCACTTGTTGGAGGTTTAATACAGAAGCTTAAACATGCTCAGGAAAAAGTAGCCTTGCAATATGAACAATTGTCAACTGCTCATGACCAGCTTAGATCCTATTCTAAACAAGTAGAGGAATTGACCGTTATTCGGGAAAGAAATCAAATTGCACGGGAGATTCATGATACAGTAGGACATAAAATGACCGCATTGCTTGTTCAATTACAATTAACTCGTGAATTTTTGAGTCTTGATTTAGAAAAAAGTAAGGAAACTATTCAAAATTGTGAAGGACTGGCGAGAGACGCCTTAGAGGAAATTCGTACTTCTGTCAGAACATTGCATGAAGATGATAGAATCAATACCAGCTTCATGACTTCTATGCAAAAGCTGATTAAGGATTTTTCTAAGCTGACAAACATTTTGGTTACTTTAGAAATAGATGGAGATCCATCCACTACCCCAACATCTATACAGCCTACCCTCACCCGTATTATTCAAGAAACACTAACCAATTCTAAACGTCATGGTAATGCTACAGCCTGTCATATTGATCTTCAGTGCAAACCAGAAATATTAAAAATACAGATAAGTGATAATGGAAAAGGCATTTCCAAAATAGATCCTAGCTTCGGGCTATTAAATATGCGGGAACGTGTCATAGAGCATGGCGGATCCATCTTATATGAAAGTAATGAAGGCCAAGGATTTATGGTAAAAGTTGAATTTCCATTGAAAAAATTGTTTTGGAGTACAGGGAGGTTAAAATGATTAAAATCATTGTCGCAGATGACCAGGATTTAATGCGTGATGGGTTAGCCACTATTCTTAATTTACGGCCAGAAATCAATGTGGTTGGAACAGCAAAGGATGGAAAAGAGGCGTTTGAAAAAGCAAAACAATTGCAAGCTGACTTAGTATTAATGGATATTCGCATGCCAACTACCAATGGTGTTGAGGGAACAAGGTTGATTCGGGAGCAGCTTCCAAATATAAAAGTATTAATGTTAACAACCTTTAAGGATAGTGAACTCATTTTTGAAGCTTTAGAAGAAGGCGCAAGCGGCTACCTATTAAAAGACATGGCCACAGACACTATTGTTCAGGCTATCATGACGGTTCATTCCGGAGGCATGGTATTACCGCCAGACTTAACAAATCAGGTCATAAAAGAGTTAAAAAAAACAAAGGAAATTGAAAACCATAAGGAGCTGCCTCCTTTAATTTTACATGAGATGACCGATCGTGAAATAGAGGTCCTAAAACAATTAGGATATGGATTAAGCAATAAAGAAATTGCAAACAAACTTTTTATAACAGAAGGAACGGTAAAAAACCATGTTTCCAATATCATCAGCAAATTGCAATTGCGGGATCGGACTCAAGCAGCAATTTTTGCCGTTCGGTATGGGATCACTACGTTTGACACATGACTTTTAGCATACATCTATTCTTATAAGACGACCGAAATCGGTCGTTCTTTTTTTATTTTTCTATCGCAAGACAGATGGCAAAAAATGGTTTGGATAATACAATAAGTTTAGAAAACGAGTCACTTAAGGAGCTGGCAAAAATGCTTGAGGTAAATCATTTAAGGAAAAGCTTTGGAAAAACAGAGGTTGTAAAAGGTGTTACGTTTACAGTTGATAAAGGAGAAGCCTTTGGCTTACTTGGACCAAATGGAGCGGGAAAATCGACTACCATATCCATGATCTGCGGACTCCTACCCTATGATTCAGGGGAAATTAAAGTGGATGGTTTTTCCGTGAAGGAGCACCAAATGGAGATTAAACGAAAAATTGGGGTTGTTCCTCAGGATATCGCTTTATATCCGACCATGTCCGCACATGATAATTTAATATTTTGGGGAAAAATGTACGGATTATCAGGGAAGCAAGTTGTGAAAAAAGCGAACGAAGTATTAGAATTCGTAGGATTACTTGATCGAGGTAAGGATAAAATAGAGACTTTTTCAGGTGGAATGAAACGCCGTATTAATATTGGTGCTGCTTTAATGCATCAACCGGAATTATTAATCATGGATGAGCCAACTGTTGGGATTGACCCACAATCTAGAAATCACATTTTAGAAACGGTAAAGGAGCTAAATAAACAAGGCATGACCATTATCTACACCAGTCACTACATGGAGGAAGTCGAATTTTTATGTAAACGGATTGGCATTATCGACCACGGCGAAGTGATTGCTGTTGGGACTAAAGATGATTTAGTGAAACGATTATCAGGGGGTACAGTCGTGAAAATGGAGGTTAACCATTTTCAAAATAGACTAGTAGAAGAATTAAATACATTACCTCTAGTGGAAAAAGTAATGGTAAATGATGATAAAACAGAATTAGAGATACTCGTAAGCTCCGGCCATCAAGCCCTGGGCGAATTAGTTTCCACTGCGATAAAGAACTTTATAGAAGTTTCATCGATAAAAGTTCAGGAGCCAAATCTAGAAACCTTGTTTTTACAATTAACAGGTCGATCATTACGAGATTAAGAGGGGATAAAAATGAAAAGTTTAATCATTGCTTGGAAGGATTTTAAGATCCGCTTTATGGATCGAAAGGGATTTTCCCTGATGATCCTATTTCCGATACTTTTAACAGCCATCTTAGGAACCGCATTAAGTGGGGTAATGGGCGAACAAAGTCTTCCCAAAACGACTGTAGGTGTTGTTCAGAATGGCACTGACCAAATCGGCGACTATTTCATTAAGGATGTTTTAAAAGGAAAAGAGTTAAACGATTTTGTTTCAGTAAAAATAGTAGATTCTAAGAAAAAACTCACTTCCCTCATCCATGATGAAAAGATCGATGCAGGGATTGTCATTCCAAACGGATGGAGCCAGGATTTGCAGGATGGAAAGTTAAAGAAGGTGGATCTGTTGGTTGACCCTGGGAAAGAATTGCAGGGCTCCATGATGAATTCGGTTTTACAGACTTTTGTTAATAGGGTCATCACTACCTCCACTTCTACTAAAATTGTATTAACAAATACAGCCCAAACCCTTTCACCAAAGGAAATGAATGATTTGTCTATTCAATTAAGCCGTTCATTAGAAAAATTAGCAAAATCGAATGCAAAATATGTTCAAAATGCCTCCATCGGGAAAAAACAAGTCAGCGGGATGCAATACTATGCTGCCGCAATGGCAGCTATGTTCCTATTATTTAATATCATGAACGGAGCAAAGTCCTTTATTAATGAAAGAGAAACAGAAACATTAGCCAGGTTAATGTGCACCCCAACAGCAAAGCTTTCTGTTTTAATGGGCAAATTTTTAGGAAATCTTTATTTTTGCATTGTGCAGTTCAGCTTATTCCTTGTCATTACTCACCTGCTTTTTCATGTCAATTGGGGTGAAAATATCATACAAACGATTTCAATAGCGTTAATGTATTCCATTGCCGTATCCGGACTAGCAATATTTTTTGCAGCACTGCTGAAAGATAGTAAAACAGCCGATACAGTGGGTGGATTGGGTGTACAGATTCTTTCACTTATTGGCGGGTCAATGGTTCCACTTACCATATTTCCAAATTCACTCAAAACGGTTGCTAATATTGCTCCAAACAAATGGGCTTTATCAAGCTTTATCGATATTATGTCAGGTACCACATGGAACGCATTACTTCTGCCTTTAACTGTTTTATTTTTAATAGGAATTGTTTCCGTTACAATTGGAACTTGGCGATTACAAGCCAAATAGGAGGACAATATGAAAAGAATATGGGCGATTTGTTCATTTGAAATAAAGAAAACCTTTAATAACCGACATGCCTTTATCACCATGCTTGGTTTGCCACTACTATTCACCTTATTGTTTGGTCAATTACTTGGCGGCACATCTACTCTAAAGGTGAACATTGCTTTTGTGGATGAAGACCAAACTGTTATTTCAAAAAATCTTCATGAATCATTGAAAGATAACGATCTTTTTACATTAAAGGAAATGAGCTTGGAACAAGCAGCCAAACAAGTAAAAGATAAAAAAATAATCGGTCTAATCCAAGTTAAACAAGGATTTGAAAAAGCGGTTGTATCAAATAACCAGCCAAAAATTTCATTTAAACACAATCCGGATTTTACAAGCAGCTCAATGGTGGATCAAATCATTTCAAATGCTGTTTCAAAAGCTGCCATTCAAGCAAAGGCATCCACTGTTTGGAATCAATATAGTAAAAAACCCTGGGAGGATATGTATACCATCCTGAATAAAGATATTTCCTCATCTGACCAGATTATTCATAAGGTTGCCATCACTAAGAATTTAAAAACAGAAGAAATGGATAATATGTCAGCACGCTCTGCTGGTTTTTCCATCATGTTTGTTATGATCGTCATGATGAGCACAACAGGGGTACTGTTAGATGCTAGGAAAACAGGTGTATGGTACAGACTTTTATCCACTCCAACTGCGAGATTTCAAATCATTTGTGGATATCTCCTCGCCTTCTTTTTAATCGGGTGGATTCAGTTCGGCCTACTAATCGGATCCTCTACCCTCTTATTCGGGGTTCATTGGGGAAATCTAATGGGTATTTTTATATTAGTATCTGCATTGTTAATCTGTGTGATCGGCCTTGGACTATTAATCTCAGGTTTCGCAAAAACAACAGAGCAACAGGGTGCACTAGGAAGTATTATCATTACAGCTACTTGTATGTTAGCTGGTGTTTTTTGGCCGCTTGATATCGTTCCAAATTTTATGCAAAAAATAGCTGAGTTTATTCCACAGACATGGGCAATGAAAGGCTTTACTGAATTGATAGCACGCGGTGGAAATGTCGCTGATATCATTGCACCTGTTTGCGTGTTGCTGGCATTTGCTGCAACGTTTCTCGTGGTTGGGATGATGAGAATACGATATGAATAAAAACGAGCTTGGGGGATATCCCCAGCTCGTTTTTACTTTAATTTTTAAGCTTGAACCATAACATATTGTATTATCCACATCTTTTTTAAGTTATCTTTAATCAGACCCTTTTTTGATTATTTATTTTGATTATAACTAGCCTCTAACTGCTCGAGTACCATTGGCCATGCTTGTTCGTGCCCATTTCTTGATTCTTCATCTGGGAAGCCTGCATGTGTAAGTCTTAGCTTTGTTCCATTTTCACTTGGAAATAGTTCTACGGTAACAACCGTTTCAGCTCCCTTTGTTCCGCCTTCACCCGTAATCCATGTTAATTCCACAAGTTGATCTTGTTCTAGTCTGAGAAAACGTCCATAGTGCGGATGCCTATTTCCCTGAAACTCCGTCTCAAAGAAAAAAACAGAGTTGGCCTCACCTTTCATTATTACGGATCCCGGTGCAGCAAACCATTGATCAAATCGCTCCGTCCATGCCCGATATAATTGGTCTGCTGGAAATGGCATTATTCGCTCAACTGTAAGGTCAAAAGGCCGTTTAGATAGGTCTGGCATACGGATTGGTACTATTTGATTCATAGATTATTCTCCTCCTTTTATCTTCTTACTTACAATAAGTATACTTAAGCCTTTAACCAGTCACAAAGCTTTCACTCTATGTTTCCCAAAAGGATTTTAGTCAGCTTTGACGGATATATTTAAATTTTGACCGATAAAAGCTAATTTTTGACGGATAAATCATAAATTAGACGGATAAAAGCTGATTTTTGACTGATAAAATTAAATTTACTACTCTAATCCGGGAAAACGAACACTTAGTAACTCCTTTGCTCAATGTTTTAACCTATTTTGTACAATTAAGGGGCATTTATTTAATTAAAATGTTAATTCTGACCCGTTCACAAGCTATTTATCTCCATACTAAAAAGGCGCGATTCTACAAAAGAATCGCACCTTTCTTATGATTACAGCACTTTGCTCAAGAACGATTTTGTTCGATTGTGCTGTGGATTGCTAAATAGTTCGTTTGGTTTATTTTCTTCAACAATATAGCCGCCGTCCATGAAAATTACACGGTCTCCTACTTCCCTTGCAAAACCCATTTCATGTGTAACAACAACCATTGTCATACCTTCTTTGGCGAGCTGTTTCATGACTTCCAAAACATCACCGACCATTTCTGGATCAAGTGCAGAAGTCGGTTCATCAAATAGCATAATTTTCGGATTCATGGCTAGTGCTCTTGCGATCGCCACACGTTGCTTTTGTCCCCCTGATAATTCCCCGGGATAGCTGTTTGCTTTTTCTCGTAAACCCACTTTATCAAGCAGCTCAAATGCTAATTTCTCTGCTGCATCCTTAGCGGTAGAAAGAACTTTAATTGGTCCAAGTGTAATATTTTCTAAAACCGTTTTATGTGGAAAGAGATTGAATGACTGGAATACCATGCCTACTTCTTGTCTTACTTTATTAATATTTATCTTTGAATCAGTAATATCATGACCGTTAACGATCACATGACCGCCTGAAATTTCCTCCAAGCGATTTAAGCAGCGCAGGAAGGTACTTTTTCCCGAACCAGATGGACCAATAACACAAACAACTTCTTTTTCTTTAATTTCTGCATTAATATCCTTTAAAACTTCTACACTTCCAAATGATTTTCTTAAATTTTTTACTGTAATAATACTCATCGAAGCTCAAATCTCCTTTCGACGAAATTAGCAAGAATGGATAATAAATAAATGACGATAAAGTAAATGATACCTACAGCTAGCCAAATTTTAAATGCTTCAAATGTTGCTGCAGCCTGAATTTGTCCCTGCTGTGTTAAATCTGCGATACCGATGACGGATAAAAGCGATGTATCTTTTAAGCTTATGATGGATTGGTTTGTAATAGTGGGGAGCATTCTTCTAAATGCTTGTGGCAGAACCACATAGCGCATTGTTTGTGCGCCAGTTAGACCAATGGATCTTGCTGCTTCTGTTTGACCCTTATCAATTGATTGAATTCCCGCTCGGATAATCTCAGCAAAATAGGCACCTGCATTAATAGCAACAGTAATGATACCTGCGGTTGTACTATTTAATGAAATGAAATGCAGTGAATTCACACCAAAATAAATAAAGAATAACTGCACGATAAATGGTGTTCCTCGAATAGCATCAACATAAACTTTTGAGATCAAATTCAAAACCTTGAATGGTGCAAGCCGTAGCAAGGCCATCAATAAACCAAGTAAAAAGCCTAAGATAATAGCTATTACAAAAATATAAAGTGTTACTTGAAGTCCTTGTAATAAAATAGGTAAAGCTGCCATAATTATATTCACTAAAGTTCATCTCCTTTCAATTAGAAAAACTTGGCCTGCGCCAAGTTTTTCTTATGGGTTAGAATTTATCAAAATAAATCCCTATTGTCTAAGCATGTACAATTAAAGAGAACATTCCTGCATTATTTACCAAGGTAAGTGTTAACAATTTTATCATAGGTTCCGTCTTTTTTAAGTTCTTCAAGACCCTTGTCGATTTTTTTCAATACATCTTGGTTTTGCCCTTTTAATACAGCAATTCCGTAATGGTCTCCATTTAGACGATCACCAACAGTCTTTAATCCAAGATCTTTTTGTGAGATAGCATAAGTGATAACTGGGAAATCTTCAATAAGTGCATCTGCATTCCCGTTTGTAACCTCTTGGAACATTGCAGGACTATCATTAAATTGTTCAACCTGAATACCAAGCTTTGCTGCATTATCTACGGCATATTGTGCACCTGACGTTCCTTTTTTAACAGCTAATTTTTTTCCTTTTAAATCATCTAATGATTTAATTGTATTATTATCTTTTTTAACAACTAGGATTAATCCTGCTTTAAAGTATGGGTCAGAGAAATCAACAATTTTCTTTCTTGCATCCGTAATACTCATTCCTGCAATTGCCGCATCAAGTTGGTTGGCTTGCATAGCAGGGATGATTCCACCAAAGTCCATTGGATCAAGCTCAATTTTAAAGCCTTCCTTTTTAGCAATAGCAT
>JAUZPL010000093.1 GCA_030705955.1 Bacillota bacterium
AGCGTTCGTCCTGAGCCAGGATCAAACTCTCCGAAGAATTTGAGTTAGCTCAAAAATGTTACGTTGGCTAGTGTTGTAAAAACAACACTATTTTATTGATTGTTTTACGCTTTTGTTTGTTTAGTTTTCAAAGAGCAATTTGATTGTCGCTCAAAAGCGACTTTCTTAATATACCATCCTACTAGAAAGATGTCAACACTTTTTTTAAATGTTGTTTTTTCAATCATTCAGCAGCGACGTTTATTACTATAACAAGTTGAAATAAGAATGTCAATATTATTTTTAAAAAAGTTAACTGCGCTTTTTTTCTTTTCTCATATACTTCATACAATCACATGGTGTCCCAACTCGTTTAAATAATTCAAACAATACCTTGTATCTTTCTTCCATTGCCTTTTTCACGACACGATCAATTCTATCATCTGTTAAATCAAATAATATTTCATCCATTTCTCTTTTAATTAGATATTCAATTTCTTTTACTTCTCTTTTATTAATTAGAATCCCAATCATCCTACCACTCCTAACTTATCCTTAGTTGTATTCTTTTCCAATTTTTTTCTTTTTATGTTCAAGTCTTTATCATAATGGACAAATCTTTGCATATGAATGAGACAAGGATAGTATTGGACGAGGTGGTTAAACATGAATTTTTTTATGGTTTTAAACGGAAAGTTTCTTAAACAAATTGCTTTAATTTTAATTGCAGCTTTCTTCGCTGCCGGGTTTCTTTACATGGAGAATATTGCACAGCTACCAGTATTCTCTACGAAAAGTGGTCCTAAGGCAATTTACAGGGGAGAAAAGGACATTGCCCTAACGTTTAATATTGGCTGGGGTGACGAAAAGGCTGGGCCAATTTTAGATGTCTTAAATAAAGAAAAGGTAAAGTCTGCTACCTTTTTTCTAGCGGGATCGTGGGCAGAAAGGCATCCTGATCTGGTTAGCCGAATTGTAAAGGAAGGGTATGAAATTGGTATTCTCGGTTATGGTTACGTAGATTATTCAAGTGTTGAGGATACCAAAATTAAAAAGGATATTTTAATGGCACAGGAAGCGTTTAGAAAACTAAATATAAATGGTATTAAAGTTTTACGAGCCCCTACGGGCCATTTTGATGATCGTACTTTAAATATAGCAGAGCGATATGGTTATACAGTTGTTCATTGGAGTGTAGACTCTAAGGACTGGACAAATCCTGGGGTACTGGCCATTGTAGAAAATGTAAAAGGTGCAAAAAAAGGAGATATTATTCTACTTCATGCATCAGATTCAGCTAAACAAACAGCTAAAGCCTTGCCGCTTATTTTAGAAAACATTCGAAAACAAGGATTAAAAATGGTCACGGTCTCTGAAATGATTGCAAATGGAAATACACAATCAACAGAGGTAAGATAAGTTTTAGTTAGAATTTAAGTTGTTAAAAGAACAAAGAGGATAGGAATCAACCTATCCTCTAATTATTTTTACTTTTTAATAATGGAATCCAAACCTCACAGCGGTAGTTTTGTCTGTTACATCGCCATCTGGATAGACTTCGAGTTCTGGGGCATCTGCATGCTCTTAACCGGTTGATGGAAACCATTCCGAATAGACTCTTTCCCACACCTTTTGGATTGAACCAGGTAAGGTCCATTTGATTCAAAAACAGACTAGGTAGCAGCTGGAATCACCTTCTCTTCCCATTCCTCAGGCAAATCCTCAATATTTTTCTCCGCTCCAATAAACTAAATAAACTCCTCGTGTAAAGAGTCGAATTGCATACACACCCAGATAATAAAAAAAGAGCATAAAATCTTATTTGATTTCACACTCAGTTTTTAATTCCCTTGTCATTAAACAGACTTCTTACTTTTTATTGGTTTTTTATTTATTATTTTTTCTCTTTCCTGTTCGGATCGAGCATTTAACTTATGGAGTATTAATATTTGATATACATTACAGGATAGTAAACCAAAAAACATAAGATAAAACATCCAGTTATTACTATTCGTTCTTAATGCAGGTACCCACTCTACACTGGTTACAACAACCATAAAAAATAACGCAGGAATAAACGCATTTCTGTTTGTCTGCTTTGCTTTTATTTGAGCAACAATTAATCCAACAATGACAAGAATGGTCGCAAGGATAATGTGCGATAAAATCGTTTTTGACTTGGTGAAGTAAATTAAATCAAAAAGGGCAAACAATGTAAGCAGAACTTGGACTGCATTCCAAAGTGACACCGATTTAAAAATTCCTATACCAAAACGGTGAACGGTTAAATAGGCGAAAAAGCCCAGTTGGCTAACTAAGCTAAATAGGAAGCCTATCCCAATTAACCAAATTGTTCCAGATAAAAGTTCCAATACTTTTAATTCTGTAAAATAAGGGGAAAATACATTCCAGCGAACAATATAACCGACAATAGCCGTTGTGAGCCCGCCAATCATTAAAGTTGTTAAAAAAAGTTTTACCCAGTTCCGGCTAGTCACGCTTTTTTCCTCCATCTAACAAATTCAGTTCCCTTATGATTGTAACAATCAAAGAAGGAAAAATCCAGATTTCAAATAACTATAGGAATAATATTTGTCCTTTTTCTTCATTCTAAAATTAAGGATTGATATGTGAAAGGAGCTTAGATATGAGGACAAAAAGTTTGCTGCTCCTCCTGCTCATGATGGGGATTTTGACAAGCTGCTCTTCCAGCGATACTGGCACAGGCGGGCAATTGGACTATGAACAAACAAAAAAAATGGTTGTGGATATTCTTAAAACGGATGAAGGTAAGAAAGCAATACAGGATATTATGTCTGATGATAAAATGAAACAAAAATTAGTGATGGACCAAAAAGTTGTCACTGACACTATACAACAAACATTGACCTCAGATAAGGCAACTGAATTTTGGAAAAAAACATTTAGTGACCCTAAATTCGCATCAAGTGTTGCCAATAATATGAAAGGGGAAAATGAAAAGTTACTTAAAGATTTAATGAATGACCCTGAGTATAGGAACATGATGATACAAGTATTTAAAGAGCCTGAAATCCAAAAGCAAATGGCAGATGCCCTTAAAAGCAAGGAATACCGTGAAAACCTTCAAAAAGTAATTACTGAGACTGTAGAGAGCCCACTCTTTAAAGTAAAAATGCAGGATCTGTTATTAAAAGCAGTAAGTGAAATGAGTAAAAGTAAGTCAGGGAAGTAAGACAGGTGGACAGAGTAGTGGGTCTTAAATCAAAAAGATAGAGCCCCTTCATTTGAAGGAGCCCTATCTTTTTAGTTATTAACGCTGCTAATAATATTTTTACAAATCTCTGTATAGACCTTTCCTAAACGGTGATCTTCTTGGTAAATAGATGGGGCAAATTCATGTTCATCCCAATCAGGTTGTCCAAGTGGTAATCGTCCTAAAACTTGCGTATTTAATTCATCAGCGAGCTTATCCCCGCCGCCTTTTCCAAAAATATATTCTTTTTCTCCTGTAACCTTGCTTTCAAAATAAGACATATTCTCAATGACACCAAGAATTTCATGCTCTGTTCTTAATGCCATTGCCCCTGCACGAGCAGCTACAAAAGCAGCAGTTGGGTGTGGTGTCGTAACAATAATTTCCTTACAATGAGGAAGCATGGTATGTACATCTAAAGCTATATCCCCTGTCCCTGGAGGAAGATCTAGAAGCAAATAATCAAGCTCGCCCCATTCAACTTCTTTAAAAAAGCTATTTAGCATTTTCCCAAGCATTGGCCCGCGCCAAATAATTGGAGCATTATCTTCTACAAAAAAGCCCATTGAAATGACCTTTACTCCAAAACGATTTACTGGAATGATTTTTTCATTTTCAACAGCAGGTCTGTCTGTAATTCCCATCATATCTGGTACACTAAATCCATAAATATCTGCATCAATTAAGCCAACCTTTTTGCCTAAGCGTGTCAAAGAAACAGCTAAATTTACAGAAACTGTTGATTTCCCTACCCCACCTTTACCACTTGCAATCGCTATAAATTTTGTTTTACTGCGTGGTGATAAAAGGCCCAATTCTTTATCTTCCGCATCACTTACATCTGTACGATACTTATTTAATTCTGCTTCAGAAAGTTCACCAAAACGAATTCCTACCGTTGCAGCCCCAGCTGCCTTTAACGTATTTACAATTTCTGTTTGCAATTGAAGCTGTTCAGAGGTACCCGTTTTCGCGATAGCAATTTTTACACTTACATGATTTTTCTCTTCTTTTATTTTAACTTCCTGAATAGCCTTAAGTTCTTCCAATGTTTTATGTATAAAAGGTTCCTTTATCCCGCCTATTGCTTCGCGGATCTTTGTTTCAGTTAACATTAAAACACCCACCTTTTGAATTCATTTCCAACCCAAGTATAACATAAACACCCTAGCAAACCAGTTAAATGAATCACACTGTATTACCTATTGAAATAGGGGAAAAACGAAAAGCTAAGTTCAAATCTTTATACTTTCTTTTCCTAAAATAAAAAGAAGGCAGATTCTACCTTCTTTAATCTTTCACTTTTATTTCCTTTTCATTCGTAAAATAGCGAATTATTCCTTTATAAATAGATGCTGCCAGTTTATCCTGATAGGAGTCCTTTTTTAAATTTGCCTTTTCCTTTGGATTGGATAGAAATCCCACCTCAACTAATGCTCCAGGCTTCTTTGCATTTTTTAAAATATAAACACTATTTAATGGTTTTGCTCTACGTGTCGTATTCTTTAAATTTTTGCGTAATTCATCTTGTATAAATTTAGCAACTCGACTGTTTTCCTCATGTTGTGGGGCATAAAAGGTTTGAGCTCCACTCCATCTTGATGAAGGGATTGCATTTAAATGAACACTTACAAAAAGGTCTAAATCATTGTGATTAATCATGTTTAATCGTTTCTTTAAATCTTCAACCTTCCGCCTGCTATATCCTCTTGTATCACTATCAGCCAAGTCTTTATCAGTTTCCCTTGTCATAATAACAAGAGCACCTTGTTCCTGAAGTAAATCTCTTAGTTTTAACGAAATAGACAAGGCAATATCCTTCTCAAGTGTTTTTTTATCTCCTGCTCCACCATCAGGACCACCATGTCCAGGATCAATCAATATAATTTTACCTGTTAACGGGAGGTTCCATGAGTTCCAAGAATGATTTTCCAAAAAATCATATTGAAGAATAAAGAATAGTACAGTTAATCCGACAATAAAACTAATGATTTTTAATCGTTTCTTCCCCAACCAAATCAGTCCTTCCCCAAAAGCCTAATCACTTATCTATATGGGACAAGGATTCATTTTAGAACTGAGAAGAAACGTTGACCTCAGTGTAAACGAAGCTTATGTCGACGTTCTCCTTTTTCATAGCCATCCCTCCACCATACATGCACATATTGTTCACACATATAGTACAAGGACTCACTTAAGGTTCCTTCTTCTTCACCACCCCAATATAGTAAAAAATTATATAAAGTATCAATCAAATGCTTTTCCTCTAAAAGACATCTTTCTTGCACTTCCTCAATGCTTTCACCGTAATATCCAAATTTACTAAATTTGGCACCAAGTAAGTAGGATTCAAGGGCGACATCATAGCAAGCTTCTTCAATACCTTTATTCATCACCATTCCGGAAGACACTCTAAATGATCCAAAAAATTGTTTTACTCTTTCTTTAAGCAAATTTATGGATAAGTCCCGTAAAACAGAACGCTCATAATTAATTTGTTTTTCCCGTTGTTTCTCTTTAAGGGTTGTAATTACATTCACTTTTTTCACCTCTTAGAGATAGTCTTTATCCACGGGTTATAAGAAATGCAATTTTACCGCTGAATTCCATTGCCAATTTTTTATTAAAATGGGAGTTCAACAGGTATGAGAATTTCCTAAACGATTAAAAAAGCTCTCGCCCAATAGGGTGAGAGCTTCTTATTTATTCCTCTTCTAAATCGACATTATGATATACACGTTGTACATCATCTAAATCCTCTAAAACATCTATCATTTTTTCAAACTTAGCCTTTGCGTCTTCCGGAAGAGTAACTTCACTTTGTGCAAGCATTGTTAATTCAGCAACAGTAAATTCTTTTACTCCTGCACCTTTAAGTGCTTCTTGAACTGAATGGAACTGATCTGGCTCCGCATATACAATAACCGTATCATCTTCTTCTAGAATATCTCTGGCATCAACGTCTGCCTCCATCAATATTTCCAGCACTTCATCAGCTGTTTTACCTTCTACACCGATTACAGCGGTAGGATCAAACATATATGCTACAGAACCGCTTACCCCCATGTTTCCGCCATTTTTTCCAAAGGCAGCACGAACATCGGAAGCTGTACGGTTAACATTATTAGTCAAAGCATCCACTATAACCATGGATCCGCTTGGGCCAAAACCTTCATAGCGAAGCTCTGAATAGGTTTCATCTCCGCTGCCCTTTGCCTTTTCAATGGCACGGTCGATAATATGTCTTGGCACATTATATGTTTTTGCACGTTCAAGCACAAATTTTAACGCTTGGTTCCCTTCTGGGTCCGGTACTCCCTGTTTTGCTGCAACATAAATTTCAACGCCAAATTTTGCATAAATACGGCTTGTATTTGCGTCTTTTGATGCTTTTTTATCTTTAATATTGTTCCATTTACGACCCATCCTAAAACACTCTCTTTCTATTATAAATCTAATGTAATTAACCATTTAAACAAAAGATATATCCCAATCACAAATTATAACCTTTATAGGCTTATTTGTTAAGAGCCTGTCAATTGAATTATACCACCTCAGCTTATTTCATCAAACATTCCATTAGGAGTTAGCAGAGATAACAGAGAATCTTTCCACCAGTGCCATTAAAATACGCCAAATTCAAAATGAACTTAGTATTGCCTTTTCATTAGAAAAACTTGGCGTTCGCCAAGTCCTTAGGTGGCGAATGCCTTAGTTTTTCTTATGCGATTTAAAAGTTAATTTCAATAAAGGAAGTTAACAGGCTTTAGTGCTTTAATAAAGTTAAACTTTCCTATAAGCTAAAGAAAACTCGCCGATTGGCGAGCCCTAAAGGCGAAGACAGAGGCGTAGTTAAACTTTCCTATTAGCTAAAAAAGACCCCCAAACCAAAAGGTTCGAGAGTCTTTGAACGCCAATAATTAACGTTTTGAGAACTGAGGCGCACGACGAGCACCTTTAAGACCGTATTTCTTACGTTCTTTCATACGTGCATCACGAGTTAATAATCCAGCGCGTTTTAAAGTTGGACGGAATTCTGGATCGGCTTGAAGTAACGCACGAGCGATACCGTGGCGAATTGCGCCAGCTTGACCAGTGTATCCACCACCGCTAACGTTAACAAGAACGTCATAGCTGCCAAGTGTTTCTGTTGCTACTAATGGTTGATTAACGATTACGCGTAAAGCTTCAAATGGAATATAATCCATAATGTCACGATCATTGATTACAATTTTACCTGTACCTGGAACTAAGCGCACACGTGCGACAGAGCTCTTACGACGGCCAGTACCAATATATTGAACTTGTGCCAAGATAATACCCTCCTTTAAAATTAACCGCGAAGTTCGTAAACTTCTGGTTGTTGAGCTTGGTGCGGATGTTCGCTACCAGCATAAACGTGCAATTTTTTAAACATTTGACGGCCAAGAGTATTCTTTGGAAGCATGCCGCGAATGGCAAGCTCAATCATTTTCTCAGCATAGTTTGTACGCATTTCAAGAGCAGTTCTTGTTTTCAAACCACCTGGGTGTAAGCTGTGACGGATGTAAAGCTTGTCAGTTAGCTTTTTACCAGTTAATTCGATTTTAGATGCATTAAGAATAATTACATGATCACCTGTGTCAACGTGTGGTGTGTAAGTTGGTTTATGTTTACCACGTAAAATTGATGCTACTTCAGAAGCAAGACGTCCAAGAGTTTTGCCTTCTGCATCAATTACGTACCATTTACGTTCAATATTTTGGGCATTTGCCATAAACGTAGTACGCATGAAGTTCCCTCCTAAATTTAAATTCCTTTTAAGAAATCATATTCGTTATATTTTCAACACAATAAGTTCCGGGGCTTATCGTGGGTTAAAAACACATACATATGCTATAATAAAGCTATAGCGGCTATATGTCAAGAAAATGTTACACCTGGAGAAGTTGTTCTAGAAATTTATTTATAAAATACTTGCCAAAGATATAAACCATGAGCAGGTGCTGTTTTTCCTGCCATCCTCCTATCCCTTCCTTCAAGGATTTTTATAACATCCTTCGGTTCTCTATTTCCAGTTCCAACTTCCAGTAAAGTTCCAACAAGAATACGAACCATATTATATAAAAAACCATTTCCTACGAAACGAAAAATAATAAGATCGTTTTCAATTATAAAGTCAATTTCCTTAATGGTCCTAACCTTATCCTCTACCTCTGATTTGGCAGAGCAAAAACTAGTGAAGTCGTGTGTCCCTAGCAGATATTCGCTAGCCTCTTTTATTGCTGCAAAATTTAATGAATAAGGGCAACTGAAAGCAAAATGACGCAAAAATGGGTTTCTTTCATTCGATAGGTGAAGGTAATAGCGATATTCTTTTCCTGCTGTGTCAAAACGTGCATGGAACTTTTGGTCTATCTTTACCACTGAAAGAATGGATACATCATTAGGAAGCAATGAATTTAAGGCTATAGCCCATCTGCTCACCGGGATCGATAGTGATGAATCAAAATGAATAACTTGTCCTTTTGCATGAACCCCAGCATCGGTTCTTCCTGATCCAATTACCTTAATCCGTTTCCCTTTATGAATTTTCCCCAAAACTTCCTCAAGAACACCTTGAACGGTTCGTTTATTCGGCTGTATCTGAAAGCCTGAAAATCCAGTGCCATCATATGAAATTATGCATTTATATCTTTGCATATTTTTACTCCATTATGAACGTAATAAGAACAAAAGAGCTGTCAATCCAAATAATGCTACTAGTTGAAGAGAATCAGCCAATCTCCAATAAAGCTGCCGATATTTGGTTCTTCCTTCTCCACCCCTATACCCTCTTGCTTCCATCGCAATAGCAAGTTCTTCTGCCCTTTTAAATGAACTAACGAATAACGGGATCAGTAGTGGTATTACAGCCTTCATTCGTTCCTTATAAGGGCCGCTGCCAAATTCTACTCCACGTGCCATCTGCGCTTTCATGATTTTATCTGTTTCTTCCATAAGCGTTGGAATAAACCGTAAGGATATGGACATCATAAGCGCCATTTCATGAACAGGAAAATGAATTTTTTTTAGTGGATGGAGCAGGGTTTCAAGCCCATCAGTTATTTCAATTGGTGTTGTTGTAAGTGTCAATAAGGAAGACATTAAAATGAGGAAAAAGAACCTCAAAGAGATAAAAATCCCTTGTTTAATTCCTTCATTATAAATTTTTACCGAGCCAATTGAAACAACAACATGCCCTTCCTTTGTAAAAAGAATCTGTAGTACAAGAGTGAATAGTACCACCCATAAAATTGGCTTTAATCCTGTGTATAAAAACCTACCAGGAATTCGTGATAAACCCAGCATGAATAATGTATAAATAGCTATAAGTGCATACGTTATCCAATTATTAGCAAGGAAGATGATACAAACGAATAAAAAGATAACCATAAGCTTGGAGCGAGGATCCATTCGATGAACTACGGAATCAACCGGGACATATCTCCCAAAAATCATTTTTTCCATCATAACCGATTATCCTTCCTTATATATTCACGAACGGCAGTGGATAGCTCATCAATTGACAAATAGATAGTATCTAATTTCATCCCTGTTTTTTCCTGAAGCTTTAATTGAAATCGAACGACATTTGGGACATCCAATCCCATTTTCATTAAATGCTCGGGTTCCGAAAATATTTCAACAGGGTTTCCCTGTTTAACAACATTTCCTTGCTGCATGATAACGATTTGGTCTGCATACCTTGCAGCATCCTCCATACTATGAGTAACGAGAACAGTTGAAAGATTTCTCTCCTTATGGAGATTATAAAACATATCCATGATTTCCTTACGTCCGCGCGGATCCAATCCTGCTGTTGGCTCATCAAGTACTATCACATCAGGATCCATGGCGAGCACTCCAGCGATGGCTACACGACGCATTTGTCCTCCAGACAACTCGAAAGGAGACTTCTCCAAAATTTCTTCCTGTAAGCCCACCTGTTTAAGAGCTATCCTAGCTCTCCGTTTTGCTTCATCTTCAGAAACACCAAAATTCATTGGACCAAATATAATATCCTTCTCTACCGTTTCTTCAAATAACTGATGCTCAGGGAATTGAAACACAATTCCAACTCTTTTTCGAACATCTTTAAGATTTTTATTTTTTTGGTTCGCCTTTATAACACGATCACCAATGCTAACAGATCCAGCATATGGTTGAAGAAGAGCATTTAAATGTTGAAGTACAGTTGACTTTCCAGAACCTGTGTGACCTATAATGGCCAAATAAACACCAGAAGGGATAGTAATGGAAACGTCTTGGATAGCAATTCTTTCGAATGGGGTTTTTGCTTGATAGCGGTATTCTACTTGTTGAAGTACGATGTCCATAGCTCAGTCACCAACTCTTCTTCAGATAAATATTGTTTAGAAAGCTCTATCCCCTTTTCACGAAAAGCCTTTCCCATTTTTACTGGAAACGGAATATCAAGTCCGAGTCTAATTAATTCCTCATCCATTGAAAAGATCTCTTCAGGGGTCCCTTCACAATAAACTTGACCTTTATTCATGACAATCATACGATCAGCCTTTGCTGCTTCCTCTAAATCATGTGTTATCGAAATAACGGTTAATATCTTTTCTTCTTTTAAAAGTCTGACTGTTTCCAGTACCTCTTCTCTGCCTCTAGGATCAAGCATAGAGGTAGCCTCATCTAAAATAATAATAGATGGCCTTAAGGCTAAAACACTTGCAATCGCTACCCGCTGCTTCTGACCACCTGATAGATGGTGGGGCTCTTGATTAAGAAACTGACCCATTTTAACCTTTTCCAACGAATCCTTCACTCTATGGATCATTATGTCCCTTTCAACACCGTGATTTTCTAAACCAAAAGCCACATCATCCTGAACTGTTGTACCAACAAATTGGTTATCAGGATTCTGAAAAACCATACCAATTAATGCTCTGATTTTCCATACAGTATCTTCGTTTAACTTCAAACCACAAACTGTTATCTCACCTTTTTGAGGAAACTGTAAACCATTCAATAACTTTGCCATTGTTGACTTCCCAGAGCCATTATGGCCGACTATGGCTAACCATTCCCCTTCATATATATCAAAGGAAACATCTTGTAATGCGAACTGGTCACTTTCTTCATATTGGTACGAGACATTATCGAGCGTTACAACAGCCTTTTCCATATGATTCCTCTCCTCGGGCTCAGCTTTTCTATTTTCTCTCTACTCAAAAAAGTCTTGAATACAAAAAAAGCCTGCACCTCGTCCCGAAATAGAAAGAAGTTATCCCTTCTAATTATGGGCAATTTCAATAAAGAAATGGGAGAGGTGCATGAGCTAGACGAGATATGAAAGAAAAAAACTCCTTTTCCATCCATTAAATATAAAACACTGGAACACCATAAAAACATGGGTTCATACTCATCATAACGCTCTTTTGGGCTTGTGTCGAAAAATATAATAATTTTTTAAATAAGACTTGGCTAGTGTCTAGCCTTAGCAGGCGATGGTCTAGTTGCACTTAAACGTTAAGAAGGTATAAATTTCCGTTTCAAAAAGGTATACTTTCTTATTAGTCAAAAAACTCTTTTTAAGCAAAAAGGGCACGAACAAGTTTGAATTTAAACTGTCCAATGCCCTTGTTGTCTGTAAAAAGTATTAAACTAATTCAATGATAACCATTGGCGCAGCGTCACCGCGGCGAGGTCCAAGTTTCATTATACGAGTATATCCACCTTGACGTTCTTGATAACGTGGTGCAATATCAGTAAATAGTTTTTGAACAGCATCCTGTCCTTTTTCAGCATCTGCAACTTCATTACGAATATATGAAGCAGCTTGACGTCGAGCGTGAAGGTCTCCACGTTTGCCAAGAGTAATCATTTTTTCAACAGTGACACGTAATTCTTTAGCACGAGTTTCTGTTGTTTGGATACGTTCATTTATAATCAAATCTGTTGTTAAATCACGCAACATCGCTTTACGTTGAGCACTTGTGCGTCCTAACTTTCTGTATGCCATGAAGGGTTCCCTCCTTTGTTGAAGTTATAAGTTTAAAATTAAAGCTCACAGGAAAACAGCTAGTCACTATTTAATAACTAGTTAGTCGTCTTTACGTAAGCCCAATCCAAGCTCTTCTAGGTTTGCCTTCACTTCTTCAAGTGATTTTCTACCTAAGTTACGAACTTTCATCATATCTTCTTCAGTCTTATTTGCTAATTCCTGAACAGTATTGATTCCAGCACGTTTTAAGCAGTTATAAGAACGAACGGAAAGGTCTAGTTCTTCAATTGTCATTTCAAGAACTTTCTCTTTTTGGTCTTCTTCTTTTTCAATCATAATTTCAGCATTTTGCGCTTCGTCAGTTAAACCAACAAAAATATTTAAATGCTCAGATAAAATCTTCGAACCAAGAGCAATTGCTTCTTTTGGCCCAGTGCTACCATCTGTCCATACATCAAGGGTAAGCTTATCGTAATTAGTCAATTGACCAACACGAGTATTTTCTACTTGATAATTCACACGAGAAACAGGAGTAAAGATTGAGTCAATTGGAATAACACCAATCGGTTGATCCTCTCTCTTGTTTTGTTCAGCAGGTGTATAGCCGCGTCCTCGTCTTGCAGTTAAACGCATACGAAGATGACCATTTGTTGATACTGTTGCAATGTGAAGATCTGGATTTAAGATTTCAACATCACTATCATGTGTAATGTTCGCTGCTTTAACAACACCTTCGCCTTGAACATCAATTTCAAGGGTTTTCTCTTCATCAGAGTAGATTTTCAAAGCTAATTTCTTAATGTTTAATATGATGGATGTTACATCCTCTACGACGCCTTCAATTGTTGAGAACTCATGTAGTACCCCATCGATTTGAATCGATGTAACTGCGGCACCTGGGAGTGAAGATAATAGGATACGACGTAAGGAGTTACCCAAAGTGGTACCATATCCACGCTCAAGTGGCTCTACGATGAACTTCCCGTACTTGGCAT
>JAUZPL010000094.1 GCA_030705955.1 Bacillota bacterium
CAAATGGCCCAAGAATAATAAAAGGTGATATTTTACAACTGCGTTTTGGTGATGAGTATAGCTTTATCATGAAGGATCAAGTAGTGGAAGAATGTATGTATAAAATTAAAGAAATTCAAGCTGGAAAAAAGTTTGAGGTTCATTCTTAAGGAGGATGTGAATTTGGACGATTATAACGGGAAAATAATAGACGTTCATAAATTTCCATCTCCTAATCCGAATGTAGAGTTAAAGCAGATAACTTACCTTTCAAATGGTTTAAAGGTTAAAGGACTTTTGGCTGAACCAAGAAGGGAGCTTGTCTCTGATGGGTTTCTATACCTGCGTGGAGGGATAAAAAATGTTGGGAAAGTAAGACCATCCCGAATAGCACAGTTTGCACAAGAAGGCTTTGTAGTCTTTGCCCCCTTTTATCGGGGCAATCAAGGTGGAGAAGGGCATGAGGATTTTGCTGGGAATGATAGAATGGATGCTTTCTCTGCATTTTTATTATTAAAATCTATGCCCAACCTAAAAAATATACATATTTTTGGTTTTTCTCGAGGCGGTGTCATGGCTTTATTTACTGGAATTGAGTTTCATGAGGCCGCATCGGTCGTTACTTGGGGCGGTGTTAGTGACATGACATTAACCTATATGGAGAGAAACGATTTAAGAAGAATGATGAAGAGAGTCATTGGAGGAACTCCTGGAAAGGTACCTGAACAGTATAAAGCACGTACACCTCTTTATGAGTTGGAGAAACTAGCAGTACCAGTTCTAATTATACATGGAGCACATGACCAAAACGTCTCGGTGGAACATTCTTATAGATTAGAAAGACGGCTAAAGTCCCTACATAAGAGAGTGGAAAGCTGGTATTTTGAGGAATATACTCATTACTTTCCACCGAAAATAAATCGAAAAATTGTGCAAGATTTAACGAAATGGATGAAAAATCAAAGTCTTAAATGATAAAATAGATAAAAAAATACAGGAGCGAAAAAATATGGGAATGCCTCTTGAATTAAATACCATGATTGTAACAAAGGGAAAGGAAAAAAGATTGGAGGAAAATCTTTTTCTTTTAGAAAAAGAGGGATACAGACTTTATCCAATTGATATTCCAGTTGAAGTAAAAAAGACAAAAGAGAGTGAAACCAATGGTATAGCCATAATAAAAAAGGTAGAAATGCAAAACAAACGCACTTTTTTAACATATCAATTGGTTTCTTTGAATTCTACAAATTGAAAATCTCCCCTTATCAAAAAGATAAGGGGAGATTTTTAACCGTTTAGAAAATTATAAAATTTCTTGATCTGTGGATAACCTTGAACATAGTTTACGACGTCTAGCTTCGAAGCACAGGATGTGCAAGTGCCGACGTTGCCGCATGGATGCGGCGGTTTTAGTCGGTCAGCGCCTAGCCCTAGAGGTCTTAAGCCGCCTCACTCCGGAGGTCAGGACTATCCTCCGTGAGTCGTCTTAAGCTTGCCGGGGCTGACCAAGGCGCTTGCGCTTTTGTTCTTAGGCAATCGGTCCGCCTTTTTCGGCTATTTCAGATGGAACATTACTAAATTTTTTAAAGTTCTCACGGAATTTGGCAGATAACTCTTTTGCTTTTAATCTGTAAGCCTCTTGATCTGACCAGGTTTTATTAGGCATGAGAATATTATCAGGAACGCCAGCAACGTGAACAGGTATATTTAATCCAAAGATTTCATCCTTAACTGTTTCAACGTTAGCTAATTCTCCTTCTAATGCAGCCTGTACCATGGCTCTTGTAAAGGAAAGCTTCATCCGGGTTCCAACACCATATTCTCCGCCAGTCCACCCAGTATTAACTAGAAAAACTTTGGCATTGTGCTCCAATATTTTTTTACCAAGCATTTCTGCATAAACTGTTGCAGGTAGTGGAAGAAATGGTGCACCAAAGCAGGTAGAAAATGTTGCTTCTGGTGAGGTAACGCCTCTTTCTGTGCCTGCTAGTTTTGATGTATATCCACTTAGAAAATGAAACATCGCTTGTTCTTTTGTAAGTTTAGCGATAGGCGGTAAAACACCAAAGGCGTCGGCTGTTAGGAATACAATTGTATTTGGGTGTCCGGCAACGCTTGGTAAGACAATGTTATGCAGTGCTTCAAGCGGATAGGCAGCACGAGTATTTTCTGTTAAAGCACCATTATCATAATCAGGTAATCTGGATTCTGAATCAATCATCACGTTTTCAAGGACAGTGCCAAACTTAATTGCATTGTAAATTTGTGGTTCTTTTTCACAAGAAAGGTTGATGGTTTTTGCATAGCACCCACCTTCAATATTAAATACCCCGTTAGGTGACCAGCCATGTTCATCGTCACCAATTAGACGGCGGTTCGCGTCTGCAGATAAAGTAGTTTTTCCTGTTCCAGAAAGTCCAAAAAATAGGGCAACATCACCTTCAAGTCCAACATTTGCTGAACAATGCATAGATAAAATATTTTTTTCAGGGAGCAGGAAGTTCATAACTGAGAAAATAGACTTTTTCATTTCTCCAGCATATTCTGTTCCACCAATTAAGACGAGACGTTGTTCAAATGAAACGATAATAAAGGTTTCGGAATTTGTTCCATCCACAGCTGGATCAGCTTTAAAATTTGGAACTGAAATAACAGTGAACTCTGGGGTATGATTGGCTCGTTCTTCTTCTGTTGGACGAACAAATAGTTGGTGAACAAACAAATTATGCCAGGCATATTCATTGATTACCTGGATAGGTAGCTGATATTTCTTGTCTGCCCCGGCAAATCCGTTAAAGATATATAATTCATCTTTTTGATCTAAGTAATTTAATACTTTGTCATATAGTTTCGAAAATGCTTCTTCTGAAATAGGCTGGTTAATAGAACCCCATGCAATTTTGTCCTGAACGGATTTTTCTTTGACAATAAATTTATCCTTTGGGGAACGTCCTGTATATTTGCCGGTTGAAACACTGATGGCTCCTGTTGATGTTAAGATTCCTTCGTTGCGGGACAATAATTTTTCAACTAATTGAGGTACTGATAGTTGTAAAAGAACATTATCTTTGGAAAGTAAATTTTGAAGTTCATTTGAAATACCTAGAATACTCATCTAATTGATCTCTCCCTTTTAATTCTGTTATATAATTGGAAAGCTATTCATAAAAATAGTATAACACATTTAACTTATTAAACTATACTAATTAGTAAAATTTTGATAGAGATGAAAAAGTTGTATGAACTAGTGTATTCAGGTGGTTAAGGAAAAATAGAGGATAAATGATTTTGTGAAAAAATGTTCAAAAATAGTATTGCTATAATGTGAATAAAAAATCTTATTTTTTATGGAAAGTTTAAAAAAATATTGACATTAATTGCCACGATAAGTTATGATTTTACCTTGAACGGATACTCTCTTATCCCGAGCTGGTGGAGGGACAGGCCCAATGAAACCCAGCAACCTGCTAGTAATGTTTTTCTAGCAAAGGTGCTCAACCTGATGCAAGGCTTGACCTTGAACGATAAGAGTGAAAGGAACGGAAACAATTTGCTTTCAACCTTTCCTCACTAAAAGGAAAGGTTTTTTGTTTTCTATTTAATGGGATTTTCATAAAAACCCAGTATTTATTTCATACTATTTAGGGAATGAGTACCGTATCAAATGGAGAAAAATAGGAGGAATTCAGATGTCAACAAAACGTCGTTTGTTCACTTCTGAATCAGTAACTGAAGGTCATCCTGATAAGATCTGTGACCAAATTTCTGATTCCATTTTAGATGCTATTTTAGCAAAGGATGCTAATGCGCGTGTTGCAGCTGAAACATCTGTAACGACTGGATTAGTTCTTGTTGCAGGTGAAATCACTACATCTACGTATGTAGATATCCCAAAAATTGTTCGGGAAACGATAAAAGGTATTGGCTACAATCGCGCCAAATATGGCTTTGATGCAGAGACATGTGCAGTCTTGACCTCTATTGATGAGCAATCACCAGATATTGCAATGGGTGTTAACCAGGCACTTGAAGCACGTGAAGGATTAATGTCTGATGCAGAAATTGAGGCAATTGGTGCAGGAGATCAAGGTTTGATGTTTGGTTTTGCTTGTAATGAAACAAAAGAGCTCATGCCTCTTCCAATCTCACTTGCACACAAGCTTGCACGACGTTTAACAGAAGTTCGAAAAGATGGGATCCTTCCATACCTTCGTCCAGACGGAAAAACTCAAGTTACTGTTGAATATGATGAAAATGACAAGCCTGTCCGAATTGACACAATTGTTATCTCTACCCAACATCACCCTGAGATATCTTTAGAGCAAATTCAACGAAATGTAAAGGAATATGTCATAAATCCGGTTGTTCCAAAAGAATTAATCGATGAAAATACAAAATATTTTATAAACCCTACTGGTCGTTTTGTTATTGGCGGACCACAAGGTGATGCAGGCTTAACTGGTCGTAAAATTATTGTAGATACCTATGGTGGATATGCTCGGCATGGAGGGGGAGCCTTCTCAGGTAAGGACCCTACAAAAGTTGACCGTTCAGCTGCTTATGCTGCACGCTATGTAGCAAAAAATATTGTTGCTGCAGGATTAGCTGATAAATGTGAAGTACAGCTTGCCTATGCAATTGGAGTTGCAAGACCAGTTTCTATTTCGGTTGATACATTTAGTACAGGTACTGTAAGTGAAGAGGTTTTAGTTGAGTTAGTAAGTGAGAACTTTGACCTTCGTCCAGCTGGTATTATTAAAATGCTAGATTTGCGCCGCCCAATTTACAAACAAACCGCAGCCTACGGACACTTTGGCCGTACAGATGTAGAACTTCCTTGGGAACGTACGGATAAGGCAGAAACATTAAAAGAACAGGCTTCAAAAAAATAAAAAAATGGGAGTTACATTGAATATGTAGCTCCTATTTATTTTTATTTCAAAAAAAGTCAAAAAAGATAGGACAGAAACGAAGTTTTTAAAGCATTCCATTTTCTAAATATGATTAAGCAAACCTTAAAAAGTGCAAACTTGATATACCTGAATTTTCCTAGCCATTTTCTTATGTTTAGTGGTAGTATTAGAGAGATATAATTTAGGGAGATGCATATTTCCTTAAAGATTTTGAATGGAGCAGGTGAGTACATAATGTGTGGCTTTATTGGTTGTGTACACAACAAGACACAGAATTATTCAGATGATCAACTACAACAATTTAGAAATATGAACGATATTATTACCCATCGCGGACCCGATGATGATGGCTTTTATTATGATGATCACATTCAGTTTGGATTCCGCAGGTTAAGTATTATTGATATTGAGAGTGGGCATCAGCCCCTTACTTACGAAAATGAACGTTATTGGATTATTTTTAACGGTGAAATTTATAACTATTTAGAGCTTAGAGAAGAGCTTCTTAAGGAAGGTTTAACCTTTGCTACCCGAACAGACACCGAGGTCATTATAGCCTTATTTAGCCATCTGAAGGAGAAGGCTGTAGAAAGACTTCGCGGAATGTTTGCGTTTGTTATTTGGGATAAACAAGAGCAAGTGCTTTATGGTGCAAGGGACCCGTTTGGAATAAAGCCATTTTTCTATCTTGAGGATGGAGACAGGACGTTCTTTGCATCTGAAAAGAAGAGCATTTTGTTGGCTCTTGAAAATGATGTTCTAAATTATGATGCCCTCCAACATTATCTTACTTATCAATTTGTACCAGAGCCTGAGACCATGTCTGAAGGGATAAAAAAATTAGAACCCGGCTATTATTTTACAAAGAAAATGGGAGCTCCATTAGAAATTAAAAAGTATTGGAAAGCTCAGTTTTCTCCAATTCATAAATCAGAGCCAGAATATGCTAAAGAGATTAAAGATATTCTCTTTGATTCAGTCAAAATGCATATGAGAAGTGATGTTCCAGTTGGTTCGTTCCTCTCAGGTGGAATTGATTCCTCCATTATTGCATCCATTGCTAAAGAATATCATCCAGCCATTAAAACTTTTTCTGTTGGCTTTGAGCGCAATGGCTTTAGTGAAATTGATGTAGCAAAGGAAACTGCCGAAAAGCTTGGTGTTGAAAATATTAGCTATGTGATTACACCTGAGGAATATATGAAAGAAATTCCTAAAATCATGTGGCATATGGATGATCCATTGGCTGACCCAGCCTGTGTTCCTCTATATTTTGTTGCTCGTGAAGCAAGAAAGCATGTTACAGTTGTTCTTTCTGGTGAAGGGGCTGATGAATTATTCGGTGGATATAATATTTATCGTGAACCACAATCATTAGAGGTCTTCAATAAAATTCCTCGTATGGGCAAAGTACTTTTAAAAGGGATTGCCGGAATGATGCCTGACGGAACAAAAGGGAAGAGCTTTATTGAACGTGGTGTTACCCCGATGGAAGAACGGTATATTGGGAATGCAAAAATGTTTACCGAGGAAGAAAAACGAGATCTCCTTAATGTTTATCGAGAAGGATTAAACTATACGGATATCACAAAACCGCTTTATGAGGAATCTCGCGGTTATGATCCTGTTGACCGTATGCAGTATATCGATATCCATACATGGATGCGCGGGGATATTTTATTAAAAGCGGATAAAATGACGATGGCCCATTCTTTGGAATTGCGTGTTCCTTTCCTTGACAAGGCCGTATTCGAAGTTGCGTCCAAAATCCCAACAAGCCTAAAAACGGCAAATGGCACAACAAAGTATATTTTACGGAAAGCCGCAGAAGGAGTTGTTCCTGACCATGTGCTTAATCGTAAAAAACTTGGTTTCCCAGTTCCTATTCGTCACTGGCTTAAGGATGAGATGAATGATTGGGCAAAAAAAATAATCCGCGAAAGCAATACGGATCATTTAATCAATAAAACCTATTTATTAAATATTCTCGAAGATCATTGTCAAGGTAAAGCAGATAATAGCAGAAAAATTTGGACTGTTCTTATGTTTATGGTTTGGCATCAGGTCTATGTTGAAAAAAAGTACTCTTTTCAACATGATTTTTCAAGAGAAAAAGCATTACAGACATTAAAGAGCTAAGGGAGATAGGTAATAGCCTGTCTTCCCATTTGCACCCAGGATGCTTCAAAGTCCTTAATGGGTGCTTTTTTATTTTTCTCACCTGTAAGAGGATCGTTAAAGTATACATTAGATAAATCATAGCCTGTTAAAAGGACGGAATGCTCTTTAAAGGTTACCTTTACAGATCCATTAGGAGTATTCCATGTCTGAAATTGGTTTTCAGGCAAGCGTTGGTAGGATGTATTGGTAATGACCCAAATGGGATTGCCAGCTGAAAGATAAATTTTTAAGTCTTGAAAATCAGATCCGGTTATATCCTTTATTTTACCGGGTAAATACTTTTCAGCAAGCTCTGCAATCGGTTTATGATAAACTCCGAAACCAGGTTGATTTTTCTTTTGCATACTTCCAACAAATCCATCATTTGGATTTCCATAGTATATTTGCCCATTAGAAAAGGTCATTGGAGTCTTTTCTTTTTTTACTTTTTCTGCAAGCTCAAGCTTGTTGATTTTTAACCCAGCAGCATTTAGAAGCATGGAAAGACTCGTAACTTCGCAGCCCCGAGGCAGCTGGGGATACTGAGAAGTGGATGGTAAATCAAGAAGAACTTGATCTTTGATTTTAATAACCATTATTTTTGAATGGGTTTCACTATTCTCAGTTTTACCTGAAGTAGCCATGTGTACCCAATTATTAAACGTTCCCATTGCTTTCGCTACATTTAATGTTTTCGAATTATCTACCATAAAGGTGGCAACAATAACCATAAGGATTACTATTAAAAACAGTATTGAATGAAAAAGGGTAACTGCTTTTTTTAAGAATATACTCATATATCCACCTACTATTATTCATTTGTTTGAAGCGACTTATAATAGGCTGCTTTTTCTGCATATTCACGTGAGATTCTCTCCATATCCTCAATATCATGTTCAGTTAATTCTCTAATGATTTTTGCAGGCCTTCCAAAAGCCAATGTATTTGGAGGGATTTTCTTTCCTTGCGGTACAAGGCTTCCTGCACCAATAAAGGCTCCCTCACCAATTTCTGCTTGATCAAGAATAATGGAGCCCATTCCAATTAGGGCTTTTTTTCGGATGATACAGCTGTGTAAAATTACCTGATGCCCAACTGTCACTTCATCTTCTAAAATAAGTGGGTTATTGGGACTTTGATGTAAAACAGAGTTATCTTGAATATTTACTTTATCACCAATGATGGTTGGTGCAACATCGCCTCTTATGACGGTATTAAACCAGACGCTTGAATGTTCACCAATTTCAACATCTCCGGTTATGGTTGCAAAATCAGCAATGAATGCAGTATTTGAAATCCTGGGAAATGTACCTTTGTATGGATAAATCAACCTGTTTCTCCCCTTTAATCTATATAAAGTTTTCCTTTGTCATTTGTTTATTACTTTTATTATAAAGGTTAATGGGGTATATTTACCTTAAAAATCCCCATAAATTAATTTTACTTTATTTTGTATGTTTATAGGAGGAAGAAAAATGTGGAAGTGGGAAGCAGAAGGAGAAGCTAAAGCCGTAATTGTGATGGTGCACGGTGCAATGGAGCATCACCGCAGATATGGTTGGCTAATCGAAATGTGGCGGACATCAGGCTTTCATGTCATTATGGGGGATCTTCCAGGACAAGGAATGACCACAAGGTCAGGCCGTGGTCATATTGATTCTTTTGATGAATACATAATTGAAGTGAAGGATTGGGTTCAGGCTGCTTATCGATATGAACTACCCGTTTTCCTACTTGGGCATAGTATGGGAGGATTAATTGCCATTCGGCTTCTTCAGGTTGAAAGACTTAAGCTAGCTGGTGTTATTCTATCTTCTCCATGTTTAGGTTTAGTAAATAAACCTTCGAACTTTTTAAATGCTTTGTCGTATGGATTGAATCATATTTACCCATCCTTAAGAATGAATTCTGGATTAACAGTAGATATGGCGACAAGAAATGCGGATGTTAGAGAAGCGGATGTAAATGATACCCTTTATGTGACAAAGGTTTCAATCAGATGGTACCGTGAATTAGCGTTTGGTATGAAAAGTGCCTTTTTGGATCTTGGTCAATTACAGGACATTCCAATGCTTGTAATGCAAGGTGGAGAGGACAAAATTGTGGTAAAAGACACGGTAAAAGAATGGTTTAACCATGCTCCATTATCGGAAAAAAGATTTAAAGAATGGCAAAAATGCTATCATGAAATTTTTAATGAGCCTGAGCGTGAGGAAGTATTCGAATATGCAAAGGATTTTGTTATCAGTCAGCTAAAAGCAATTGGTTATATTGTTTAAAATAAGGAGCTTGCATTTTTTTGAAAGAGGGTGTAGACCATGCAAATTTCTTTCATGCCAATTCATTTAATGGCAAGGGTATATCACAAAGTTTTTCCGGCTGTCCATCATGAGCTTGCCTATTGGAAAAAACGTGCAAACGAAATTCCAAATCCCGAATTACGAAGGCAAGCATTGGCGAGTATTGAAACGAAAACCTTTCATTGCGAGGGTGGAGCCATTCTTGCACTGATGGCAAAAAAACAGTACAAAAAAGCGGTAAAGTTTATCGTTGCTTATCAAACAATCAGTGATTATTTAGACAATCTATGTGATCGAAGTACATCCCTTGATCCAAATGATTTTTCTGCATTACATGAATCAATGCCAGATTCATTATCACTTTTAGTCGAGAAAAAAAATTACTATCGACTTCGTGAGGATCAGGATGATGGTAATTATTTGAATGAGCTAGTGGATACATGTCAATCCGTTTTGCGCGAAATCCCCCATTATGAATTGATAAAAGAGTATCTGATGGAGCTTTGCCAATATTATTGTGCATTACAAGTACATAAACATGTCATTCCTAATGAGCGGGTTCCACGCTTAAAAAAGTGGTTTGATTGCTTTCAAAAAAGCTTACCTACTATGGAATGGTATGAATTTTCAGCCTGTTCGGGTTCAACATTAGGAATTTTCTGTTTGATTTCGTATGCAATGAGAGAGGACTTTCAGAAAAAGGATGCCATTCATATCCGTCATGGATATTTTCCTTATATTCAAGGACTTCATATTTTGTTGGATTATTTGATCGATCAGGAAGAGGATAGACAGGGCGGAGACTTGAATTTTTGTTTTTATTATGAGAATCAGGAACAATTGTTTACACGTCTCAAACATTTTGTAGTAGAGGCAGACCGGCATACCGAAGAACTGCCGAATCGTAAATTTCATCAACTAATCAATCGAGGCCTGCTTGGAGTATATTTATCAGATGAAAAAGTAAGGAAACAAAAGAATGTGAAAAAGCTAGCAAAAGAAATGATTAAAACGGGCGGAGGAATTAGTTATTTCTTTTACGTAAACGGCCTAGCTTATCGTGCGTTACAAAGATGGGTGCCTGAGGGAATGGTAAGGATGATTTTTAAATAGTGCGTTAATTGGGAGTAAATGATAAACCCATTTCAACAAAAAAGATAACCAGACCACGGTCTGGTTATCTTTTTTCTATTGCTACAATAAAGGACGGGGAATTCTTTTGATTTAAAAATTGGTACTTTAAGACATGCGCGATATTTTGATCGAGACCACTGCAATATTCAAGCAGTTGATCCCGTTCTTCCACTCCACCTTTATGTCCATGGTAAATAACAAGAACGATAATTCCTTCAGGTGCCATCATTTTTAATAGCTGTTCTATTGCTGCAATGGTCGTCTCAGGTTTGGTAATGATGGATTTATCGCTGCCTGGCAAATATCCGAGATTAAAAATGGCTCCTGTTATTTTTCCAAAATGTCCAGGCTCTATATATTTTTCAAGACTTTCATGACCATCATGAATAAGATTAACTTGCCCGATTTGACTATTTTGCCGATCTAATCGTATTTTGGTTGTTTCTATAGCTTCCTTTTGGATATCAAAACCGTACACTCGGCCAGATTCGCCAACAAGTTCTGCTAAATAAAGTGTATCATGTCCGTTTCCAACCGTGGCATCAACAACAATGTCACCTATTTTTACGGTTTTATCAAGCAAGACTTTTGTGAAGGGAAGAATCCTCTCCAATTTCATTTCTGAACACCTTCTAAATGGAATTTCCCTTGCCAACTATCTCGGCGCAGCAGTTCATCATTTATTGCATTCAATACTTCCCATTTATTTACACTCCACATCGGGCCAACCATTAAATCAATGGGACCGTCCCCAGTTATCCGATGAACAATCATTTCTGGTGGTAAAATTTCTAATTGATCACAAACTAATTTTACATAATCTTCACGAGATAGAAATTCAAGCATTCCTTTTTCGTATTGTTTGACCATTGGAGTTCCTTTTAAAAGGTGAAGCAAATGAATTTTAATCCCTTGTACATCAAGCTTTGCTACTTCACGTGCTGTTTCCATCATCATATCTTTTGTTTCAAGGGGTAATCCGTTAATGATATGACTACAAATGCGAATCCCGTGTTTTCTAAGCTTTTCCACACCCTCGACATAACACTTGAAATCATGGGCACGGTTAATGAGCGTTGCAGTGCTTTCGTGAACGGTTTGCAGCCCAAGCTCCACCCATAAATAGGTTCGTTTGTTTAATTCGGCAAGGTATTCAACCACATCGTCTGGAAGACAATCCGGTCGAGTTGCAATCGATAAACCAACAACGTTTTCTTGTTTTAAAACAACCTCATATTTTTTCCTTAAAACATCCACGGGTGCATGAGTATTGGTGAAAGCTTGGAAATAGGCAAGATACTTCCCATCCTTCCACTTTGAATGCATGCGTTCCTTTATTTCTTCAAATTGAGTTTCGAGAGGTTTTGCCCGGTCACCAGCAAAGTCACCAGAGCCGGAAACGCTGCAAAACGTACATCCGCCATAAGCGACTGTACCATCGCGATTCGGGCAATCGAAGCCCCCATCAAGAGCTATTTTAAATACCTTATGGCCAAATTGCTGTCTAAGGTGGTAATTCCATGTATGATAACGTTTATCATCAAAAGCATATGGAAAAGGTTTGGTCTGAAACATATCAGAAGCCTCCTTTATTTCTTTTTATAAAAATATACATAAATAAAATTTTAACATGAAAGTAGTGGTATCGCCAATTGTTGAAGATTGCATGGTTGTTTAGCAAAAGAAGTATGTAGTAAAGTACTTGTTTTTTGTAGAAAACCGGTGTTTTTGTGTAGCAACCGAGGGAGTTTGTGTAGTGAAAAATGGTTTGTGTAGTGAAGCGATGAATCTGTGTAGAAAAGAACGAGTTTTGTGTAGAGAATGCCTAGTCCTGTGTAGCAACCGGGGTAGTTTGTGTAGTGAAAAATGGTTTGTGTAGTGAAGCGGTGGATTTGTGTAGAAAAGAACGAGTTTTGTGTAGAGAATGCCTAGTCCTGTGTAGCAACAGAGGGAGTTTGTGTAGTGAAAAATGGTTTGTGTAGTGAAGCGGTGAATCTGTGTAGAAAAGAACGAGTTTTGTGTAGAGAATGCCTAGGTCCTGTGTAGTAATCGGGGTAGTTTGTGTAGTGAAGCGGTGAATCTTTGTAGAAAAGAACGAATTTTGTGTAGAGAATGCCTAGTCCTGTGTAGCAACTGAGGGAGTTTGTGTAGTGAAAAATGGTTTGTGTAGTGAAGCGGTGAATCTGTGTAGAAAAGAACGAGTTTTGTGTAGAGAATGCCTAGTCCTGTGTAGCAACCGAGGGAGTTTATGTAGTGAAAAATGGTTTGTGTAGTGAAGCGGTGGATTTGTGTAGAAAAGAACGAGTTTTGTGTAGAGAATGCCTAGTCCTGTGTAGTAATCGGGGTAGTTTGTGTAGTGAAGCGGTGAA
>JAUZPL010000095.1 GCA_030705955.1 Bacillota bacterium
ATATCAAGAACGAAGATTTCTCCTCCTCTAGCAAGCGAGCTAGCTTGAATGACTAGTCTAGATGCTTCTGGAATCGTCATGAAATACCTTGTCATGTCCGGATGGGTTATCGTAATTGGACCGCCATCTTTAATTTGTTTCTTGAATAACGGAACCACACTTCCCCTGCTACCTAACACATTCCCAAAACGGACGGCAACAAAACGTGTTTGGCTTTGTCTTGCTAAGTTTTGAATAACGATTTCAGCCATTCTTTTCGTTGCACCCATAACACTTGTTGGATTCACCGCTTTATCTGTTGAAACAAGAACAAAAGTATCGACGCATGCAGCATCGGACGCTTCTGCCACATTTTTTGTCCCAAAAACATTATTTTTAACTGCGGCTTCTGGGTTTCGTTCCATTAAAGGCACATGTTTATGGGCAGCCGCATGGAAAACAAAAGATGGATTATATTTAAATAAAATACCAAAAATTTTATCCCTATCCTGAACATCTGCAATTTCAGTAATGAATTCGATCTGTTTACCAAATTGGCTACGTAATTCCATCTCAATGGAATATATACTATTTTCACCATGTCCCAATAAAATCAGTCTCTGCGGTTTAAATTGACAAAGCTGTCTGCACAGCTCAGAGCCAATTGAACCCCCAGCACCTGTAATTAAAATTGTTTTGTTTTCAATTTTTTCTTCAATTCCTTCGAAATCCAATTCTACCGGTTCTCTGCCTAAAAGATCTTCTATTGAAACATCGCGAATTTGATTAATTACCACTTTTCCTGAAGCGAGGTCCCCAATCATTGGGAGAATTTGTACATCTTTGCAAACCCTTTTCGCTTCCGTCACAATTTCGTTCAACCTTTGATGACTTAATGACGGTATGGCAATTACGACATGTTCGATATTAAATCTTTTGGCAACCTTTTGTATATCATTTATCGTACCAGCAACCGGAAGGCCCCCGACATTTAACTGTTGGACACGTTCATTATCATCAAGAAAAACAATAGGATTAAGATCGTTTTTAGGATGTTCCTTTAATTGTCGAAGAAGCATTCTTCCTGTTGATCCTGCACCAATAATTAATGTCCTTTTCGCTTCAACAGGACGAATTCCTTTTGCTTTCACTTCAAAGAGAACCGTTTGTATAAAACGCCACAAAAATCTTACTCCACCGAGAAGCAAGATGTGTAGCATATACGTTAGGACGAGGCCTTGAAAAAAAATATTGTTAAAAGCAATTTTTTGGACAATTGCCGTGATTACAATGGAAGAGGTTACGACATAAAATAGTCCCACAAGTTCTTCCATACTTGCATATCTCCATACCCTCCGATATAGCCCAAATATATACGAGAAAACGTGATGGGTTAATAACAAAGTAATAGAAGTAGTAGTGATCATTGTTTTTAACATATCGATTTTGAATATATATTCAGAAAACGGATTGAGAATAAAATAGGATAAATATATCGATATGAGAACAATCACAGAATCGATACAGACAAGAGACAGCATTCTTGCCCTATATTTCATAAAAACCCTCCTTGTTGAGGTCCTCACAAGAATAAATTTCCATATGTAGGATCATTTTTTTATGCATATGCTATTATAGCATATATTATTTTTTTATTGACTAAAAATATTATAACTAATTTTTATTTCCGTTACCTTATTTTACACTTCTTGCAAAATATTTATTTTGTATCTTTCTTCCATATACAATCCATCTTGATGCAGCATAAAATGAAATTATTTGTGTAACCTACACTTATATGATAATCTTACATTTGGAACTCTTTTTAGAATCGTTTCACTTTCCATTCTTATGACTTCTTGGAGGGAAATAATGAATAATCATAAAAACCAAAATGATCTTCTAAACCAATTTGCTGCCAACCCTCTTAAAGTTATCGGTGGCTATAAAAAACCCGGATGGGCAATGAAAATATTAGATAAAATCAGCAATGATTCCATTGAAGTAGAGCAGGACGGGAATATTACAGCTAAAGCTATTTTACTAGCTGCAGACGAGTCGTACTATCCAGCCTTTCTCACCCTCGATATGCAAAATAACGGAAAAATAATAGGGGCTTATTTAATTGCCGAGAACAAAGAAGAATTTAATTTAATCCCTTTTGAAATTGCAAAGGAATATATTAATAAGAAAGAAACAGAATTAACACCTTTCAGATACCGTACTATTGAGAAAATCGAGGAAGATAAATACCAAACAAAATGGCCAGACTTTTCTTAATACCAGTCTGATTGCAGCAAGTTAAACCAATTTAGGTAACTTTCCAACTAAAAAAATCGTTGATCCAAGGATCAACGATTTTTTTAGTTATATCTTTTCCAAAATTATTTTACTGATTACTTTGTTGGATGGAAATTTTCCATTTACTGAAATCTGGCTGCTCTATCAAAATCAAACTTAATGGAAAAACAAAGGCCCACGGTTTTGCAGTATACGGATTAATTTGTAGAGGTGGCAGTTCAAACTGACCACTGCAGACCAAATCACCATTTGCATCCTCAAGTATTAATGGTAACTTTTCCAATTGAATGGCCCGAGAAGTACCATTACGAAGCAATACCGTTACTTCTAAAGATTGATTCTCAAGGTTGCGGAGCCCAATCCCTGTGAAATTAACTTCATCCTCCCCTAATTTAGGAAGTCTTTTTAAAGTCTCTTTCAGCTTTTCCTTTTGTTCAGATGTTAATTGGCTATCCCAAGCATCTTCAAGCTCAAGTCTTTCCTCACTCGATGAATTCTTTACTTCAAAAAGAATTTTCCAGTTATCTGAAGGCGTTGCTTCAGATAAGAGATCTTCCTTTAAAAACAAAAATCTCCATGGAGTACTTGAAAACGGCGGGAATTCGACTAGATCATCAAAGGAAAACCCTTTTTTCGCCATCGGTTCTTCGTTTTCATCAACCACTAATAAATCAATTTTCTCAAATCTCAATGGCTTCGAAAGTGCATTTTGAATAAAGGCTTCTACCACTATCTCTCCATTTACCCCCAAAAATTTGAGACCCTTAATAGAAACTTGCCCTGACTTTATCTTTGGCAATTTCTGATGATGGTATTGATAAATATATCTTTCCTTCGGAAGGAAATCCCAGTTTTCCGGAAAATGCAAAAATGTTTTAACCGTTCCATCCTCCATTTGAATACTCTCATCAGAAGCCATATTTATTGGTGAAGAAACTTCTTCCTTCTCCTTTTTATGAAAAAGTGCCATTATTCTGCTTCCTCCACATTATTCATTTGAGACATCCACTTATTTTTTACATACTCCATAAAACGAAGGCTGATCTCAGCCTGTATACTCAACATTAGATTTTCATATTCATCATAGGCAACTACTTCAAATGTCCTGTAAGGATCCTCCTGCCCATAACTTCTAAGTCCAATTCCATCTTTAATATGTGTCATGGTTTCCAAATGTTTAATCCAGTTTGAATCAATTTGATACAACATAAACCCTTTTAGCTGCCGGCCCAGCTCATCTTCTTCTTTTAAGGTTAAAATATAAGATTCTAACCGAGAATACTCCATGAGCACATTTTTATCAATTTCTTCCTTATCCATCTCCTCCAGATCACCCAAATCCCATGGTAGCTCTAAAAAGATCGGATAAAGGTTCTCGAGCAAGGCTTTTGGATTTCTAAGCTCTCCAGCCTCTGGATAATACTGTTCCACCACTTTGCGTACATATGTTTGAAGATAGCCCAATACCTCATCGACCATTTCTTCCTGGCTGATCTCTAAAATCCGATCTCGCATGGAATAAATAACCTTACCCTGCCGGTCCATTACACTTTCCAGTTTCAAAAGGTGACTCCTAGCTGAATAATGCATGTTTTCAACCGTTTCCTGTACCTTCTTTGTGAATTTTTCCGGATCTGGTGAAAGGATAAGCCCCGTATCATCCGTTTTTATTTTACTTTTATAACGTTCATTTTCTTCTTCATCATAGGAAAAGAATAAGTCATCTTCTAGAGAAATAATAAATTGCGATGAACCTGGATCTCCCTGCCTTCCTGACCTACCTCGAAGTTGCATATCAATTCGGTTACTTTCATGCCGTTCAGTACCAATAATATGAAGACCGCCCAGTTCCTTGACTCCATCTCCAAGAACGATATCTGTTCCACGACCCGCCATATTTGTAGCCAGCATAATCTGTCCTTTTTGGCCGGCATGTGCAATGATCTTTGCTTCATCTTCTTCTGTCTTTGCATTTAAAATTTGGTGTTGAATCTTTTCTTCCTTCAAATGGACAGAAAGCTTTTCAGATTGCTCTATAGAAGTCGTTCCGATTAAGACAGGGCGACCGATACTTTTCATTCTCTTAACTTCATCCACAATTTTTTTAACTTTGGAATCAAAAGTAGCATAAATCAAATCTGGATGATCCGTTCTCATAACTGGTTCATTAGTTGGGATTTCAACCACTTTTAGATGATACGTTTCAGAAAATTCTTCCTTCGATGGCATGGCACTGCCTGTCATTCCGGATAATTTGCTGTACATCGTAAAATAATTTTGGATCGTAATGGTAGCATAGGTTTCGTTCTCATCTGTGATCTCTACGCCTTCCTTCGCTTCAATCGCTTGATGAAGACCCTCACTGAAGGATCTCCCTTCCATAATTCGACCTGTAAATTTATCGATAAGGACAACCTTACCTTCTTTAATGATATAGTCCACATCCAGCTTCATAATGGCTTCGGCCCTAAGTGACTGGGTCACACTATGGAGCAGCTCCTGGTGTTCCGCATCATAGAGATTATCAATTCCAAAGGCTTCTTCAATATGAACAGCGCCCGCTTCGGTTAAATACACTTGTTTTGTTTCTTCAGAAACCTCATAATCCTCATCTTTTTTAAATTCTTTCATCAACATCGCTGTAATTTTAAATAACTCTGCCCCATTATCAGATTTATTGGCAATAATGAGTGGTGTTCTTGCTTCATCAATTAGAATGCTATCAATTTCATCAACAATGGCATAAAAAAGACTTCTTTGGACCTTTTCTTCTTTATTCTTCACCATGTTATCCCGAAGATAGTCGAATCCAAATTCTGTCCATGTCCCATATGTAATATCCGCTATATAGGCTTCTCTTTTTGCCACTGGGTCCATTTGAGATATGTTCAATCCCACTTTTAGTCCAAGAAATTCATGTACTTGACCCATTAATTCCTTATCTCTTCGTGCTAGGTATTCATTTGCCGTAACAATATGTACCCCTTTTCCTTTCAAAGCATATAAATAGCTGGAAAGAGTTGCCACCAATGTCTTTCCTTCACCTGTATTCATTTGGGCAATACTGCCTTCGAAAAGCACAAATCCGCCAATTAACTGGACATCATAATGCCTCAGTCCTAAAACTCGCTTTGATGCCTCTCTTACGACTGCAAACGCATCCACTTTTATATCATCTAGTGACTTGCCACTTTCAAGCTCCTCTTTAAAAAAGAGAGTCATAGCTTTTAATTGTTCATCACTAAAACTCTCGTATTTTTCTTCTAACTCATTGACGACAAACACTAGTTTATTTATCTTTTTAATATCAGCTGCACTTTCATTAAACAACTGTTTAATTTTTGTAATCATCATTTCCAACTCCTGATAGACAATTCTAGTCAAATTATATCATAAAATGTATATTGTTGTTTATATAGCAACGTTTTCCTAATTGTTCCAGGTGGTTCCATTCTATATTCAATTACGCAAACAAGGCAGAAAGCATTAAGCTTCCCACCTAGAAAGATTTCTCATTTCTTCTATTATTATATAAATCTTTTTGCCCCTAGATATGTCTTTTTATAATATGCTGCACTTAAGCTATCAATCTTTACTCCACCATAACTAGCACTATGTATAAATTGGCCGTCGCCTATGTATATAGCTACATGTGATACCGTTCTGCCATTTGTATTAAAGAATAGTAGATCTCCAGGCTCCAAGCTTGAAACCTTCTCTCCCCCACTGCTCCAAAGGGAAACTGAGCTCCTAGATATTGAAATTCCATGCTTTTTATACACATAATTCACAAATCCACTGCAATCAAACCCATTTGGTGAAATGCCCCCACTTCTATATGGAGATCCAATTAGACTTTTAGCTGTTGAAAGAATAGGTACTGTTTTGTTACTCGCTGCTAGTGATGTGCCAGGAGAGTAAAATAAAGCTGTAAAAAGAATAATGGCAAGAGTTGCTAAAAATATAGATTTATATCGTAAGATCACAATCATACCTCCAACAAAATATCGTGTAGATTAGATTGAATTTTCTATTTTTTTGTCTCTATAACCAATATAACATACAATAATATGACAAAATTTTAAAAATAGATTACAAAAAGGTAACACCATTGTAATATTTCGTCACCTTTTTTATTACCACTTGAGGAAATTATTTCAAACGACAAAATTCGACAAATTTCATTGACAGGATTCGACAAAATTATATAATGATATTCATGAGCAATCTTAATAGCTTTTGATTGCTTTCTTTTTATTCATGGATATGGCCAGTCTCCCAAATTTACTGGCCATATTTGTTTTGGACAGAGGTAGGACAGAGGGACAGGTTCCTTGTCCCACCCCAGTAAAAATGTCATAGTATCCTAGAACCTCGCTTCAATGAATATTCTCCATTGTTTCTCCACTTTCCCTTTTAGCGAATACGCTGAATTGTACTTTTTGATATTCCTGTAATTCTTGACAGCTGTCGTACTGTGACACCATTTAATTCTTTAAGCATTGCTATGGTAGTATCTCTATTTTCTTTTTCCATTTGCTGTAATAGGCTCACACTTTTAATTCCGAGTTTATGTAGATACTCTATTACCTCACTATCTGTTATCCTTACTTTAACTTTAAAATCTAAGCATTGATCATCACTTGGTTTTTTCATGTAATTCACAAACAGCTTTATAGCAGACGCCCTGTAAGGAGAGAATAAACAAAGGACTTTATCAATATCTACTATTTTCACTTTATGGAGATATTCATTTATACTTGTCCATTCACATTCAAATACGTTTTTTGCCAATCCAGCCTTTACTGGGTTTTGATGGATATATCTTAGGACGGTTAGAAAATATACAATACTTTCCACGTTTTCACTCTTAAATCGTTCTTGAAATAAATGTCCACATCTTTCATATTTCATATTGTACCAATAGACGTAGCTTGAACTAATTCTCTTAATAGATTCTGAAATTGGTTCCTCCAATTCTTTTATTAATAAATGAATGTGGTTATCCATCAGACAATAGCCGTACAGTTGGTATTTACTGATTTCTTTATACCTTTTTAGTGTATTTAAAAACCTTGTCTTGTCTTCATCATCCTCAAAAATAGTTTGTTTATTAATCCCCCTTAACATGATGTGGTAAGTATCATTACTGCTTTTTTCCCTTGCTTTTCTTGGCATAAATAAAGCACCTCTATAAAATGGGAGAGCAGATCCTTGTACCTCCGCTTATTTTTTTGAATATGAAATGCCGCTTTTTTAAGTTAATGTTATTTGATGAATCAAACGTTTCATAGTGTACTGGAATATTGTCTCTGATTGTGCAGCCTTTAAAAGAGGAGTAAGAATGGAGGAAAGTGTTTCGGCAAGTAAGCTTTTTTACAGATCGGTAGACCAGTCAATAGGACATTGTGTCTGCCAGTTGCAGCGATTTCTAATGCTTTTTTTGGTTGTTAATGTCCAATGATATGTTGGAAATCCTTTTAGATTCATAGAATGAATCTATTTTTAATACTTGTTGGAAAGGGTTTTTAAACAAAAATGAGGTTTGACCATTCAAATACTGTAAGACATCTTTAATATGATGAACAACAATGACCATTGAGTCTATTCTAGGAAGGCATTTACTTCTACCCGTACTAAAATCCTTCTATCCCTTTTTAGCCGATACTTAGGACCTTAACAGTAAAATAATAAAACCTCCTTTATTTAGATTAGTTTCGAATATAAGGGAAAAAATTAAAATAAATATGCGGGCGCTCAAATCTATTGGGAATCAATGAATAATAAAAGGGGATATTTAATGAGGATCTAACAAATATAATTCTACAAAAAAAATCAAATTCCTACACAAAGATTTAAAAAATAGAATGAATTCATTCTTTTTAACTACTTACCTCCCCTCTGGGGAAAAGGGAAAGGGAAAGGGACAGGGAACCTGTCCCTCCGTCCCTTCATTTCACATAGCCTTTTAAGCAATTAATTGCCTTGTTTCCATACACAGCAAGATTTTTCACTTTAGCGGAGATAACAATTCCATCATTGCCGTTCTTTACGACGTTGCCTGTAATCGTAATGTTTGAGAAATGGATATTGTTTTGGAAATCCTTCGAAACTACAATTAGGTTACCCTTTTTGTAATTGGAGTGGATTCCATTTTCAATAGTATTCCCTTTTACCCATACATTGTTTCCACCTGCGATATCCACGGCAGCTCCATAATTCCCGATTCCATTGATTTGATTATTTTCGACTACCACATCATTTGCATAAACGGAAATGGCGGACCACATATCATACCATTTTGGATCTGGTGAATATTGATAAAAATTGTTTCTATTATAAGAGTTATATATTTTATTGCCCCTTATCACCGCACCTGGCGACTGGATTTTAATCGCACGTTTTTCATTATGGAGAAATGTATTATTGAGGATCTGAACATTCACTTTTGTTTTAAATAATTGAACACAGATACCATCTCCATCATCCTTCGGGCCAATCCCATCAATCGTAGAATTTTCCACTACGACTTCGCTTGGGCTATTCACATCATTATTTGGGGTGATCAAAATCCCCCGTGCAATAGGCGGCGCCCCCGTCACCCATTTATATTTTGAGAAAACATTCTTGATTGTCACACCGTCAACCACAATCTTCTTTGTTCCTTCATAAATTCGAATCCCCGCTGGAATATGGTTAGGATAGGGATTATTTAATGATTGGGATATATTTTGGATGATTGTTTTGGAAATCGTTACATCATTCAGATTGGCTAATACAGAAATTCCTACATATGCCCGGCTGCTGCCTTCAAGCTTCAGCCCAGTAATGGAAATATGATTTCCTTTCACCACCATGAGGGAATAAGAATCTGCATTGGCTTTTAAAACTGCTTCTTCCCCAATGATATTCGAATTACTAGGCACAAAAAGCTGGTTTACCGCATAGGTACCTGGTGGAAAAAAAAGAGGGGTCCCCCCCTGTGATGCAAAATTGATGGCATTTTGAACCGATAACGTATCATCCTTTACCCCATCACCAGCTGCACCAAAATCCTTCACGTTAATCATGGTTTCCCCATAGCTTGGATGAATAGGATAAATCATAAAAAACAGGACCATTACCGCAGCAATACTGAAAAATCTTTTGCTGAAAAAGTTCATTCTATTCTCCTTTTTCTTTAGATGGTTGAAATTATTTTAATTAGAAATAGAAGTCTATAAGAAACGAATTCTGTGACTCCTTCCTATAAATCTAGCAAGGTTGTTACTAAGCTCCCATCGTTAAAGTCCTTTAAGAGAAACACGCGACTGAGTTCTTTGCACTTATAATATTTTAACCGAAGAGGCTGAACCAAAAGGTCATTAAAAAGTGATTTTTTGGCTCAGCCTCATTTCTATTACTCCATGCTATTTATTAAATCTTTGAATGACGTTTTGCACCATTATGGACAGTCGAGGGTCTATAGCTAAACTTCCGCCAAAAGTGATGGATCCAGTAGAAAAAACACCTCCACCTTCTGGCGTATCATAGTATGTCATTTGGGCTCCTTTTCCAAATGTGTTGGTTCCTTTTGCTAATAAAATGGTGTTTTTAGGAGAATTTCTGTCCATTTGATCGGTCTCCCATCCAGATGCACCACCGTTTGACTTATCAACAGCATTTAAACCTTTTACACCAATAAGGTCCCCACGTTTTAAGCCTGTATTGGCAAAAATCCAATGGTTCGGGTTGATGACACGATATGGAGCCGGAATGGAAAATCCAGAACTTTGATACCTAACACCTAAAACAGAGGATTCTGGATGTCCTGTTGCTCCAAACCTTCCGCCCTTCCATTTCAATTTTAGTAAGGATTTATATCCACTATTTTTATTAACTTCAATTTTTCCGTCTTCCAGGTTTGCACGCCAATAAATGCCATTACCAGCTAAATAAAGTAATGTGCCGCCTCTATGCAAATAATTTTGAAGGTTTAAGTACATTTGCGGTGTCCAGTATTCGCTATGTGTACTAATGATTAATACCTTATAAGGATTAAGCAACTCTGGGTTATCATTTAAATCCCGATCTGCCATAAGATCATAGTGAAAGCCTTTCATTTCTAGCCAATATAGGATATGTCTCTCTCCATTTGCGAGATGGCCAACATTACCATTCGGGTTTGCTTTTGGGTTCGGTCTTTCAAAACTGACAACATTTTGAAAAATAGACCGTCCATTTATAATCCGATTGCTATATAAGCTCTTTCCTCCCCAGTCATTATAAGCTTGCCAAGTATCTGTCGATGAAAGAACCGCTACATCATTTCTTTCAGGGTTTTTATTTTTTAGAATAAACGTAACAAAAAATTCATGTGTTTTATCTGCTAGTCGAGCTGCATATAATCCACTCTGCCAATTATCAGGAATTTTAAATTTGTAAGTTGTATCCCAATTTGCTCCTACTTCGTATGCATCCGAGAAAAAATTTTGTGGTTGCCCCGGAATATTAGAAATACTTTTAAGTGTTGTTTCTTCCTTACCATAGCGAATCATATCAATAGAAAAAGAAGTGTTTGGAGCATGTACCTTAAACTTTATGGTTTGTCCTGGAAAATAACTTATCTGATCTGAATACGCTTCTATTGAATGTGTATTAATAATAGGAAATAGATTATTTACAACATTTTCGCCAATCGTCATTTGATCCCCAAGGATGGTAAAGCTTCCTGTCCTACCCTTTCGAAGAACTTCTTTTGCCTCAGGTGGAAGTAAATTTGGTGCTGATAAAAGTAATGCTGCCTGCTGTTTTGCAGCAAGAACAGAACCTGTTAATGCATCCGAGGGTGTTAAATTTGAAGCAATAAAAATATGAGTTAAGTTCATATTAAATTTTTCTATAATATTAATACCCGTTTCAAATTCATTTTTACCACTAATTCTCTTTTTCTTCCCAGATAACTGATCATATACCTCGGGACTAACACTTTCTAGCCCGCCAATAACAATAGTCCTTTTTTTAAGCTTAACTATTCTTTCCGTTTCAGGGGATAGCTTATTTGGAGCAGTGAATAAAATAGGAATTCCCTTTCTAGCAGCATATGGTGCAATGGATAAAGCATCAGCTATATTATAGCCATTCGTTACAATGGCAGTATCGGAACCTTTTAAATAGTCCGCAATTTTAGCCGCTACTTCAAATTGGTCACTCCCACTCAATCGATTCACTTTGATACCAAGGCTTGTTAGGGTTCTACCAACATCCCCTGAAATGCTACCTTCATCACCAATAAGCGTGACCAGTGAGGGCCGTAACTTTTTAATTTCATCTTCAGTAACTTTGGGTATTTTGTTTGCTTGAACCAATAGAATAGGAGCATTATCCTTAAATGCTAAGGGTACAGTTGCCAGGGTATCTTCAACAGCACTAGAATTGACTAAATATACTATCTTACTATGATTGAGCCACCCCTTTTTGGCGATATTTACCGCAATATCAAAAGGTGTATTTCCTGATATACGTATGGGAACCGATCTAATTACTTTAACCGTTTTCGACAATTTGAGTGGTGTCCTTGTGGGTATTTTCGATATTTTATTCGAACTAGGCTGTTCCTGACATGAAGACAGAACCAAAACCACCATGCAGAATAACAAAGGAAGAATTTTTTTCATCGTTTCACCTTATCTTTTCTTTTTCTTTAACTTTTTCTGTGCTCTTTCTTCTCGTTTTTACCAGTTATCTGCTTCTTCACTAGCTTGTATCCATGATAAACCTACTAGTTTAGGAAACTTTTTCATTTCGACTTTTTCTCCTTTAGTGCCCCTCGATATATTTCTTTTTCTATAAATCTTATTTTTACTATACCACGATGATTTAGGCTTTCAACTAGAAATTTCTCTCCCTCTTTAGTAAAAATTTATATGTTTCCCTCGCTAAGGAAATCCATTTTGGGATGACTATCCAATGGGGACTAGGGGACAGGTCCCTCGTCCCAGCATGAGAGGCAAGAAAGGGCGGGCTGGGGGATTGGTTCAATTTTATATAAATGGTGTTGTAAAAATTATTCCGAAAAAGGATTATTTCTAAATTAATTGAG
>JAUZPL010000096.1 GCA_030705955.1 Bacillota bacterium
ATTGAGTTCTTCTACAATTCCAAGAGGATCCATTCCACGTTGGGGTACTATTCACCAAATGAATTTGAGCGAATGTATGGAAATTTAGCAGTCTGATTTTACCTTCATAAAAAAGTTTAAATCGTAATTTATTTAAACTTTTTTATGAAGGCCACCAAGCGAAAGCGCGGTAGAAAAATCTGTGTCTATTTTCTTGACGTAGTATCAGAGTATAACAACCACCCCAAGGAGTTGATAGGTGATTCTTTTAATGTATGCGATAGTTTTTCTTGACTCCTGAAAATAACCAAAACGTCCATTGTAAAAGAGACTAACGATTAAAAGGATGACACTGGTAAGCCAGTTATCTTGAAGACGAGTTGTAATGGACCCATCTCCTTGAAATAGAATCATGATTGCTAAACAAAACATGAGCCAGAAGGCAAAACGTGGCCGTTTCAAAATTTATTCCCCATTTCATTAGCTTCTTCAAAAGTGATTTTCCTATTGGGTTTTTTCAATGGCGTCATGAACCACACTTTTTCGCACTTTAAAAATCCCGCTACTTGTATAAATAAATAGTGAAAGAATGTACATAAGGACAGTAAAAAATGAAATCCCCATAAATCCAGGAAAACTTCCGAACAGGAGACCTCCAATTGCTCCGCCAAGGGTCGTTCCCCCATACATGGTTGCACTTGATATGGATGACATAGTCCCTCTCGCAGTTGTCGTAAGGCTTTGGAAAATACTCATAAAGACTGGGAATACAAAGCCCCCGATTAAGAAGATGACAAAAAAGATGATGACGGCTATGGCCAACTTTGTTGAGAACGGCAAAACAGCATATAAAATAATTAATCCTATAAGAGAAAAAAGCAAAGACTTTCCTTCTCCCAATTTTTTAACCAGGTGATTCCCAAATAAGGAACCGAGTGCAGTACCTAATCCAAGGGCAATCATGGCAGTCCCTACATACGCTACGGGTAAAGAAAATCCAGAAGAAAACCATGAGCCTATAAATGAGAAGGCAGCAAAGTTTCCTGTTTAGAAGATTAAATAGGCAAAAATATAAAGAATGGCTTTAGGCGTTTTAAAAATGTGCAAGTAAGTCTGTAAGATTGACGACTTATTAAGTGAATAGTTTATCTTGGTTGGAAGGGACGGCAAACCCATTTGAACACCAATCGTCAATAGAATGGTACATGCCGATATAGCAATAAAGGGTGTATACCAAGTTAGAGCTGCTAAATAACTACCAATAGGGATCCCAAGCATTTGAGAGAAAGACAATCCCGCCGTGGCATAGCCCATTGATTTTACAATGTTTTTGGGTTCGACCAAAACTGGAATAGAGGCCCAAACTTGCGGGGCAACAAATGACGCACAAATGCCAGCAAGAAACCTAAAAACAAGCATTGTTGTAAAGGTTGGAGCTAACCCACATAGAAAGGTGGAAACCGCAAAAGAAATCAGACCAATGACCATAACATTCTTCCGGTCAAACCGATCCGATAGAGGTCCTGCAATAAATGCAAAAATGGCATAGCCTAACGCATAAGCACTCACCATAAAGCCCGAAAGTTCTGGTGAAACTTTATAAACTTCTCGTAAGGTAGGAAGTAAAGGCGAAATTAAAAAGGTATCTGTTCCGATAACAAACATAATCAAAAAGAATAGAAATGAGACTTTTTTCATAATAATGAAACCTCTTCTGTTTATTAGTTTTTAAGACCAATTGGTTCCCTAAAAATAGAGTTTAGGAAACCAATTAAATAGTCATTAAATGTGTACATTTGTCTTGCTCTTCATTATTTTATTGGACGGCGTCAAAATTATTAATCTGCCATTTATAATGGACTTTAACAAAGGTAACATTGTGTTTTTCTGTACCTTTTGAATCACCAAGAGGATCCGTAAATTGATACAAGCGAACCCCTTCTCTGTGATATAAAAGTTTGACTTTAGCTTCTTTCCAGTTAGCTACGCTTCCGCCGTCTGCATTAGGTTCGGCTAGTTTTCCATTATGAACAATAAAATGATACTTTTTAAATCCCTTGTTAATGGCATTTAACGTATACGATTCGTTTAAATACTTGATAAATTTGGCTTTTGTATCAAATTCATTGCTGAAATAACGATACTGGATGCCTTTATAAGTGAACGTTTTGTATTCACTTGAAGAGGGGTGACTCTTTATATTGAATCCTTCTATAGCACTCCAATAGTGATCCTTAGCATTTAAAGCAAGCTTTAAAGCTAGTGAGTTGGTTAGAGAATCTGTTGACGATTTGGCATAAGCACTGGTTCCTAAAGTAAACAATGAAATTACCAAGAGCTAAGAAGCAATTATTTTCTTCATTGAATAAAAACCCCTTTCTCCCAAATTCTTTTATTAGTTCGAATTGACCTTCATCTCAAGGGGCGATGAATCGGTTTTTACTTTTTTAATCTGAGGTCAAACTCAATACTGTGTTTAACGCTCCAGCCGCTTTAGGCCATCCCACATAGAAAGCCATCTGTGTGATTAAAGCCATCATTTCTTCTTGTGTAATTCCATTCTTCTTCGCTAATTGTAGGTGAAATGGTAGTTATTCTGTGTTCCCCATACTGATGAGAGCAGATAAGGTACATAAACTTCTCTCTCTTAAAGGTAAGGTAGGATCTCGCCATACTTGTTCAAATAATACGTTTTCGCTATACCCCACAAAGTCAGGAACTTGTTCTCTCATTTTGGTCGAGAAGTTAGATTCAACACGAGGATTCATGTTTAATTGTTCTCCCTTTTAATTTACCATTGGATTTATGAGACCTTGACCAAATGACCAGTCTTCAATGGGCGTCTCATTCAACGTAATAAACACATCTGTTGTCGGTATGTTGACTTGCTTATATAGAGCGTCAGCTATTAACTGATATAACTTCTTTTTCTGTTCTACGGTTCTTCCGGGTCCACATGTAATGGCAATATGAATCATTTTATCGGATCTCACTTTTCCTGACTCTAAGAAATAGTGTCGATCATAAAAAAAGTGACCAGGTGCGTATGGTAAAAAAACGTGAAAGTAATCTTTTTCGGGAACATTAAATTCTTCCATTAAGGAATGATGAATACTTTGACTCACACTATTTAGTTCGCCTTGATTTAGAAGACCCTCTTGGTAATAAACATTAACTAATGGCATCTACTATTCTCTCTTTTTTCTATTTGATTTACATATCTGTCTCAATTGAGTCGTTTAAGGCTTTATGAGAGCTGAACAGATTCTTTGATTTCTTTATAAACCACACTGCAATAACCGCCACTATTGCTACGAACAATTCAGTTACTATAAGGGGCAGTTTATGGGCTTGATATAATCCAGCCGGGAAATCAACTAACGCATGTAGAAGAATCGCCATCCCTAACACACCTTTTCTCCCTTTTTGAATACCCATTAAAACAAACAAAGATAAAGCCAACTGAATCAAAAACCCAAACGTACGATCCAATATCCCTAAATCATATGAATACCAAGGGGTTGTAAGTAGTTGGTGTTTCAACCCCTCAACAGTGGAAGCCGGAAGTTTACCCCCAACTTGTTGCTCAAAAGTTCCAGCGTTAATCCAAACGGAATAGATCAAATAATTAACCACGGAAAGAGTTCCTATTACAATCGATTCAATTCCACCATGACCTAATCCATAAGCTAACCCGTCTTTCCGTTCATGGTAATTTCGAAGCAAAACTTTCAAACTGAAATATCTTCCAACCTCTTCGAAGAGTCCAGCCATTAATGCCCCGAATGTTGCAAACAGCCAAGCATTTTTCATCCACTCTTTTGTGGTTGGATTGATTTGATAGATATACACATTTAAGAGTTTTTCTAACACTTGAGAGAATACTATAAAAGTTATGGCTCCAATTAGGATTGATTTTATCGGAAACTTTCCAGTTCGTTTTAACACAATAAAAGAAACAATTGGAATCCCTAAACACCAAACCCCGAAAATCGCCATACTAACGATACTGGCTGTTGAAACCATCTTCATCACACCTTGTATGTTTCCTATTTTTTTGTAGTTACACGGTTCATTGTCTCGACTTCTTCATAAAAGGATAAGACATGCTTTTCGTGCTCCTTGAGAGCTTCTTGATTCTCGCCATGCCCCACTCCTGGAATGACCACTTGTTTTGCATTAGGAATTAAATCCGCCATTTCCTTTTGGAGTTCTGGTCTTGTGAGTAGATCCACATCCCCACCAATGACTAATGTGGGACATTTGATTTAATGTAAATAGGGTCGATTATCTAACTCTAAAAGCCCCTCAAAGATCCGGATCATTCTCTCGGGATATTTTGGTTTTGGCATTAAACGCATCAATGGAAAAGCCCATTTGTACTTACCGTAATAGTTAGGTGTAAAGGTTTTAACAATACTATCAACATGAAAGTCATACCACTGTTCGTTTTTACATAACTCTACCCATTCATCAAGAATCTTCCGAAAAGGTTGATCAACATGAGCCATTGTTTCGCCAAGAACAAGGCTTATCACTCTTTCGGGGTAATCAATGGCAATCCATTGTCCAATTGGTCCACCGCCTGAGTTCGTTTCAATATGAGCCTTATCAATTTTCAATTCGTTCATTGCCCATACGTAATCTTTGGCATAGTCTCGAACGGTGAACCCACTAGGAACGGGTTCTCGTCGGCTCATGATTATGAGTCGATGGTCTTTGGCATATCTTTTAAACATCCATGCCAAAACAGTAGGGTAGGGAAAGGTTTCTACTGTGTTCAAACCATCCCCTGCCCCTGGAATCAATAGTATAGGCGTCCCTTCCCCCATGATGTCGACATACTCAATTACCGCTTCATCTGGTGTAATCAGTTTCGATGAAAAATAGTTTGGCAAAAAATCACATCCTTGCATCTCGTGGCATAATTCTTCGAGTTTATTAGACTCTTAGATACCAATTATGTTTCAGATCTAAATGTCTTTCCCATTTCCTTCCCAAGAGCAAAATAGTGTCTGAAATTGTAAATCAATGGACTCCATTTATTCGGATCAATATAATGGTCTTTTTGAATGATCTCTTTTAACGCATGAAAATGGATCACCTTTGTTTCCACAATGGCAAAATGAGGGTCATAATCTGGGATTCGAATGTCCATGACTTTAACCTCTATTTGAATCGGACATTCTTCAATTCGTGCGGGTTTGACAGTTTTTGAAGTTAACGGCGTTAATTGTGCCGCTTCAAATTTTTCTTTCTTATAGGTAAATCCGTTTTTACATTTGTATTCCGGGACTTCCTCTAAGCTTGTATAGGAAGCAATCTTTTCAACATTGGTCCAAAGATCCGGGCTTGGTAGATTAATCACACATTCAGGATGCCGTTGAATGTTTTCGAGTGCCTTTCCTCCAAGTCCTATTCCGAGAACAATAGAATCCCCCAATGCCCACGAAGAAGACATTGGGCTAATATTTGTGGTTCCATCTTCGTTTAACGTGGTTAGCAATATCGTTGGCATACCGTAATAAAGGATCGTTGGCTTAATTTCACGAAATGGCGAAACTGCGGGTTCAATGGTTTTTTCCATCCTCACTCTCTCCTTTTCTATAATTTCACAGTTAGTGTAAATCATAGAAATTTCCATCGTCATCGAAATATGGATGTAAATTCTATTATTACTCTTTCAAATGCCATTCTTTAACCACAACAATTGAAGACCCACTCTTAATTAAGGGGTCCGAATGACCGATTTCAATAGCTTCCTCAAGTGACTCACTTTTAATCACATAAGCCCCTCCCTTTCCATCACTAAAAGGACCATAGGTTACAAGTTGGTTAGTTTCTTTTAGCTTATTAAGGTAGTCATAATGGGGTTGGATAAACGCTTCGTTAAATGATGAAGTTCTCGTGGTTAAAAGAAGATAATGTTTCATGGTTTAACACCCTTTCACTTCGAATATTTTAGGAAAATTATACCATTTCATATCCATTCGTCATCCATTAATTTTAAAAATCGGAAAAAATTAAAGCGTTTGGCCACTATCGATGACATACACCTGACCAGTAATGGAATCTTGTGTCAGTTGAAACAAAATGGACTCTGCTATCTCATCTGGTGTCGAAATCCTTTTGAGTGGCAAACTTCCAGCTAGCTGGGTCATCCTGTCCTCGTTCCCATCCCACCATCTTGTCACCACTGCTCCCGGTGCAATACTGTTCACTCGGATTTCAGGTGCCAAGGCAATAGCTAAAGATCGAGTCATGGTGTGAATGGCAGCTTTGGTCGCTGCGTAAGGAACGGAGGAACCTATGCCTGTAATTCCGGCTACGCTACCCACATTGACGATAGCACCCGAGTTCTTCTTCATATGTGGTACAACGGCTTTGATACAATGAAACATACCCTTCACATTGACACTGAATAAGTTATCCCACACCTCATCTGTAACATTGGCTAAATCATCCATAGGAATCTGGGCAGTTATGCTGGCATTGTTGATTAAGCCATCGACGGTGCCAAAAGAGGAGACTGTAAATTCAACTAAATTATTAACCTCTTTTTCTTCAGCAACATTCGCTTTGAATGCTAGGGCTGTACCTCCTTGTTCCCTAATTTTATTCACCACTTCATAAGCTTCTTTTTCAGACCGGCTATAATTAATGACCACTTTTGCCCCTTTTTCGGCTAGTTTCAAGGCAGTGGCTTTACCAATTCCCGTACCGCCTCCTGTAACGATGACAACCTTATCCTTTAATTCCATTTCTGATCACCCTAACTATTAATTGATTGAACAAACTTATTATATTTCCTTGGAAAAAAGTAGTATAATTCAGAATAGTGATGGAGGTATCATTTTAACTGATACTAACGGGAGGATTGGAAGTTATGGAGAGTCATGATTTGTTAATTTTTAAACAGGTGGCAGAGCGTCAATCCGTCTCTAAAGCGGCGGAGAATTTAGGTTATGTACAATCGAACATCAGTCAACGAATTAAGAGTTTGGAAGATGAGCTTGGAGCTAAATTGTTTGTGAGAAATAATCGAGGGGTCACTTTAACTGACAAGGGAACTACTTTACTAGATTACGCAAATCGAATTTTGTTATTGTTAGATGAAGCTAAGTCTGCCTTCAATCCTCAAAAATGGAGAGAAACGTTAACTATCGGTGCTCCCCAGACCATTTCTGCCTTTAAAGTCCCTCAATTGTTTTCTTTATTCTTGAAAAAGCATAAAAATATGGATGTCAAAGTTCGAACGAGTGATAAACAATCGTTACAGGATATGCTTTATTATGGGGAACTTGATGGGCTTTTTGTGCATGGTCCTTATGATGAAGGTCGGTTAGAAAGCGTATATAGCTATGAGCAAAATATTGTTCTTATAGCCCCTGAAAAATGGGAATTGGAAACCCCTTATAATCAAACGCTAATTGTAAATAGTTTTACCAGTTGTAGTTATAGAGACGCCTTACTACATTATTCAGAGAGTAACCACTTTTATGATCCAACGATCCTGGAATTTGATACTCTTGAATCGATACTTCAAGCTGTTCAAAATGGTCTTGGAATCAGCATACTGCCCGAAGATGTTTTAAATAGCCGTAAAGAGTTATCACCCATAGAATGTAAAAAACTATCTGAAGGAATAAAAATAAACTTTGTTGTTAAACAAAGAAAATATCAGCCTCATGTTCTTAAAAAGTTCATTTCTTTTTTATGGGAATCATCATAATAAAATAAGTTAAAAATAGGAAGGTGACCTTCCTTAAACATTTTAATGTGATTTCCTTGGAGTTATATCCAATTCAATTTTAAAATAAGCTACTTTTTGTGTTTTTTTGTCCTGGTTTAACCTCCGTTACGTTAAAAGCAAACCCACCACACTCCAGCGTAGAGCAAAAAAATAGAAAGCCCCGGATCGGAAAAATTTTGTTCTCATGAATTCTGGGTTGAAATGGAAATATTTATTTTAAAGTGGAAAAAGAGCGTGTTAGAGAATAAATTTAATCTTTACTAACTTGCCATATATTCTAAATCAATTTAATATATTTGGCCACTTCTCTAATAAATCAGGATGAATATTTCCCTCTTGGGCTTCTAGCAATTTTGATGTAATTTCTGTAACTTCAAACGTTTTTCCTTCACTGACTAACTGTTTCAATAATCGAGATAAATTACTATCTTTTTGTACCACCAACCTGCCTCTACCTAAAAATAGGAAATTTTGCGTATCCAAACTTAATTGCCTCTCATAAATCGTCCCGGACCATGATCCTTAAACTTTAACAATTACCCATGGATGGTTTTCCAGTATCACATTATCGCTTAATTCCATTAAGAAGAGCTTTAGGTTTCCAATTTGTGTAGGGATTGTTTCAGTAATAATTTTGCATTCCTCAATATTATCAAACAATATTGAGGCCTCTATATTTGATTCATAAAATCGTTAATACTAGAGCCGTAAACTCACCAGCATCTCATGAAAAAATTGCTCTAGGTGGTGATTGTGCATGAGATGTGCAGTATATGCTCGTGTTTCAACGGAATTAGATTCTCAAAGGACTTCGATTGATAACCAAATAGACATTTTCAGAAACTATGCCGCCCAGCGTGATTGGGAAATCGTAGAAATTTATACTGACAAGCAGTCTGGAACAAAAAAAAATCGCCCTGGTTTAAAGGAATTAATTGAAGATGGTAAAGCAGGGTTGTATGATGTTGTTTTAGCAAAAGAATTATCACGTTTAGCTCGTAACGGTAGACTTTCATATGAGCTTCGGGATATCTGCCTATTCAATAACATTCATATTGTCTGCCTGGATAACTCCATTAACACTTTAGAAGGAAATATACAAAACTTCGGATTATATGCTTGGCTTTATGAAAATGAATCATCCAATAGCAGCCGGCGCAACAAACAGGCGAAAAAGGTAAAAGCACAACGAGGATTGTTTGTTGGATCAAATCCTCCATATGGTTACTATTCAGAGAATGGAGTTCTTAAAATCAAAAATGACAATACACCCGATATTGTTCGGCGAATTTTTCAGGAGTATTTAAAAGGAACAGGAATGGATACCATTGCAAAAACATTAACTGCAGAAGGTGTTCCAACTCCAGCACAAGTAGCTAATAAGGCTAATGCATCAACCCTATGGCACGGTTCAAGTATTAAAGGAATATTGAACAACTGTCATTATTGCGGTGACCTTGTGCAGAATCGAACTGAAACCATTTCTGTCACCTCTTCCAAACGTCGGGAGGTAGCTGAAAATGATATCGTCATTATTCAAGATACTCACGAAGCTATTATTCCAAAGGAAACCTTCAATGCTGTTCAAGCAATAATAGAGAATCGAACAAGAACAGCCACTGCTCCAAAAAAACATCTTTTTACAAACATTCTCTATTGTGAAGAATGTCAAAAAGGTATGTGGTTTAAAGCCAATCAAAAAGGCTATCGTTGTGTCGGAAATATTAGGCACGGAGATTCCTTTTGCCTTAATAAAATTGCCATTCGGGAAAAAGAACTTATCCAGGTAATTATGGAGGACTTTCAATCGCTTTTTAATTCTTTGAAGGAAGAAACTTTCTTGAATATGTTAATGAACAAGTTAAATTTCAAAAAGCGTTCCGTCCAAAAAGAGTTAGAGGCGGTCCAATTCGAAATCGAAACCTTAAAAAACAAAAAGCTGGAGTACGTGGATTTATACACTGAAAATGTCATTTCAAAAGAAGATTTAATTGAATACAGGGAACTAACGGATAACAAGATTAAAGATCTTCAAGTGAAAAAGGCTCAGCTAGATGAAAAATTGAAGGAATGTGAAGATCAAAATTACGCCATTAATATTGGCAGTAAATTAAAAGAAATTCTGAATTTAAAGGAATTAACCCCTACCATCCTTCATTCTTTAGTTGAGAAGATTACTTGCGATCATGATGGCACCGTCCACATTCAATACAGCTTTGTTAATCCGCTGCAAGAAACGTAAGAAGGCAACGCCCAAAGGGTTAGTTGCCTTTCTTTAAAATGAGTTGCGAGATACACTCCACATGCGTCGTCTGTGGAAACATATCCACAGGCTGAACCTCAATAGTTTCGTACCCGCCATCCTCCAATATCCGTAAATCTCGAGCGAGGGTAGCTGGATTACAAGAAACATACACCACTTTTTTTGGCCTCATTTCCAAGATGGTTTGGAGAAGGGCTTCGTCACAGCCTTTTCGTGGCGGATCCACTACTAACACATCGGCCACATTTCCTTCCTTATACCACTTTGGAATAACCACTTCTGCTCCACCTACAGCAAACTCTGCATTCGTGATGTGGTTTAATTCCGCATTCTTTCTTGCATCTTCAATTGCTTCCGGAACGATTTCTACCCCAAATACCTTTTTTGCCTTTTGCGCTAAAAATAAGGATATGGTTCCAATTCCACAATAAGCATCTATCACAGTCTCTTCACCGCTTAAATTAGCGTATTCTAACGCCTTATCATATAAAACCTTCGTTTGGCCAGGGTTTACCTGATAAAAAGACCTTGCTGAAATCGCAAATTTCACATTCCCAATGTAATCATAGATAACCTCATTTCCCCAAAGCACCGTTGTTTTATCGCCAAGAATCACGTTTGTCCTTTTTGAATTTATATTTAGGACAATGGATTTTACCTGTGGAAGTATTGAGACTACTTTTTCAATGAGTTTATCCTTTTGAGGAATATCTGATGTCCTGGTAATCAGGACAATCATAAGTTCCCCAGTTTGCTTTCCATACCTGGCCATAATATGCCGAAGCAGTCCTTTGTGCTTTTCTTCGTTATACGCCTGAAATCCTAGCTCACTACAAATTTCCTTCACAGTTTGAATAGCGTGATTAACCTCTGGAATCTGTATCAAGCTTTCATCTGTATTCACAATTTCATGGCTTCTTGGTTTAAAAAAACCTGCAACCAATTTGCCGTCCTTTTCCCCAACAGGCACCTGTGCTTTATTTCTGTAGTGCCATGGATGCTCCATCCCTAAAATAGGGTGTACCTTCACATCCTCAAGTTTACCGATTCTTGATAGGACCTGTCGAACCTGATTTTCCTTATATTTTAACTGACCTTCATAGCTGATATGTTCAAGCTGACAGCCTCCGTATTTGTGTAGATCACTACTATTAATGTCAATTCGGTATGGACTTTTTTCATAAAGCTCTATAAGTTTGCCAACCCCGTAACTTTTATTTACTTTAATAACCTTAACCTTTGCTTTTTCCCCTGGAAGACCCATTGGAACAAAGAGTGGATACCCCTCAACCTTTGCGACACCTGCTCCATCATGTGTTAAATCTTCAAAAATAACATCTATGTAATCATTTTTTTGAACCGGTATTGTTTTCTCCATGTTTTACTTCCTTTTCTCCATTTTAACTAGCAAAATTGTAACACAAACCAATGGACAAAGCGAAAAGGGATTGAATATTTATAACAGGAAACCCCTATAAACTGTAAATAAAAACAACAGCTCATTTCTAACACCTAGTCCTATGTAGCAACCGGGATAGTTTGTGTAGCGAAAAATAGCTTGTGTAGTGAAGCGGGGCATCTGTGTAGAAATGAACAAGTTTTATGTAGCGATCGCTTAGTTTTGTGTAGCAATTAGGGTAGTTTGTGTAGCGAAAAATAGTTTGTGTAGTGAAGCAGGGCATCTGTGTAGAAATGAACAAGTTTTATGTAGCAATCGCTTAGTTTTGTGTAGCAATCAGGGTAGTTTGTGTAGCGAAAAATAGTTTGTGTAGTGAAGCGGGGCATCTGTGTAGAAATGAACAAGTTTTATGTAGCAATCGCTTAGTTTTGTGTAGCAATCAGGGTAGTTTGTGTAGCGAAAAATAGTTTGTGTAGTGAAGCAGAGCATCTGTGTAGAAATGAACAAGTTTTATGTAGCAATCGCTTAGTTTTATGTAGCAATCGGGGTAGTTTGTGTAGCGAAAAATAGCTTGTGTAGTGAAGCGGGGCATCTGTGTAGAAATGAACAAGTTTTATGTAGCAATCGCTTAGTTTTATGTAGCAATCGGGGTAGTTTGTGTAGCGAGAAATAGCTTGTGTAGTGAAGCAGGGCATCTGTGTAGAAATGAACAAGTTTTATGTAGCGATCGCTTAGTTTTGTGTAGAAACCGGGATAGTTTGTGTAGTGAAAAATAGCTTGTGTAGTGAAGCAGAGCATCTGTGTAGAAATGAACAAGTTTTATGTAGCGATCGCTTAGTTTTGTGTAGCAATCGGGGTAGTTTGTGTAG
>JAUZPL010000097.1 GCA_030705955.1 Bacillota bacterium
ACCTACTGAATGGAGAAAGCTGCCATTAAGTGCTGTCGTTAGGAAGGGTAGGAAGTAGATATACTTCGTAGGATATTCCAGAAGTAACCGGTTGTACTTTTCTTAGTCCTCTATGATGAGGGAAGGAATTAATCAGATGAAAAGCCAAAGCGTAAATCTGAGGGCCGAGCGAAACTGTCAGGGCTACTTGAAACAGTAGGAATATTTGAGGTGAATAACCGAAACGATTAATAGGGCTGATACGAACACGGATACCATAAGATGATATACAAAAGTAACATCAGATCGGCTACTTCTTTGTCAGCTGATTTTTTTATGTCTGCTGATAGAGGTAGTCGATTTCTGTCCAAAGCCGTTTTCCATAGAATCAACCAAAAGTTAAAACCCAAAAACCTTGGTGTCAAGCGGAAAATCAAGAAAAATTGAAAGATTTTTGAGGATTTTAAACAAAAAAATAAAAGAAAAGAAGATAAAAAGAGAGTAGTAGTTAAGTAATTGGAGGACGTAGCCCACAGCGGGTAGCGGCCAAACGATAGTGCGGGAGGCAATAGAGCAAGACTAGCGGATCTGCAGCAAAACAGGGCTGTTACATTAATAAAACCCATAGGTGCGGAAGTCTTGGCCAGACAACACCTATAGGCTGCGGTTGGGTATACCAACAATTACAGCCTACCAATAAATGAACTAACTGTATATGTAGTTCACAGAATGTTCTAAGGAAGGTTTTTAAATGCGCAGCAGGAGACATTTTACGTGGAATCTTTGACCGGTCCGTAGCGAAAGCAGGCGGTCGTATCGGAAAATTCTCTTTGGGCGAGATCGTAGCGAGGAATGCACCTGGTATTTATTCTTTTGAGTTTTATTCGGTGGATGAATGCCAATAAAAGAGAATGATAGTCTCCACGGTATTTTATAGGGTATTTTTCTATCTGAAGTATTACAATATAGGTAGATTATTCCCTAGGAGGGATATTATGGGGCTTTACATTTTTTATGCTGCTTCTTTCGTTTTGTGTATTTTCATCAGTATTGTTGATCATATGTACAAATGGATTCCTTTTGTTATTGTTCTTTACATTGCCGTTGCAGCTGTATTTTATATGATTGCTATTGCACCAGTTAAAAATAGGGATCACAGAGATGATAATCTTTAGTAAATTTATTCATATTTTTATTCACTTTCCAATGCTAAGAATTGCTAAGGATTGGCGATAGATCAATGATGTATAAAATCATGAATAATGGAGAAAAAACAGCGCTTAATTAAATATTGTTATATCAACGATTCTAGGAGGTATCAACTTCCTAGAATTTTTTATTATGTAGACTGATAATGAATATCAAATACATATGTAAATAAATACCAATAAATATATACCTAAAACTATTGACAAAGCATGTATAAAATATGTTATAATAAAGAATTTGACATTGACATTAAACATATGTTCGGTTATAATTAAAAGTGGGAACAGCCTTAACAATAGGAGGTTTTAGTAGTGAGTGAAGATAATTTTGCAATTGACATAGAACCGTCTGACATAGCTGCAGAAACAGCGGATTCACCAGAAATGGAAGCAGCATTTGAGGAAGGTTTAAATAGTGATGTAACACCTCAACCAGAAGAACAACCAAGTAAATATAAAATAGACGATCAAGAATATACGATGGACGAATTACGTGACTTAACACAGAAAGGTATGAATATTCCAAAGCTAGAAAGCAAGATTCAAGCTATAGACCAAAAATTTGGCGGTCTTGCAGCTATGGCCGAACAGCAAGGAGTAGGCCTGGACGATTTCATTAATCAGATTCAATACAACGCAGAAGAAATGCAAGTTCGTCAGATGGCACAAGAATATGATATTAGCGAAGAAGATGCTCGTAGATACCTAGATGATTCAGGTTTCTTTGAGGGTAGGAAACAACGTGAAGCCCAACAACAGCAACAACAAGCTAATGATGAAATGCTTGTGGATTTCCTTAATTACTTTGAAAAATCACAAGGACACCGATTTGATGCAGAGAAGGACCAAATACCAGCAGAGGTTTGGCAAGAAGTTGAAAACGGTACTCCTTTACGTTATGCGTACTTGCAGCATGAGCGCAATCAATTATTGCAAGAAATAGAAAACATTAAAAATCCTTCGTCTTCTCGTCCTGTGAAACGTGAAAGTAATAATGAAAACGATGCATTTTTAAAGGGTTTCAACTCTATTTAATGGGGTGAAGCAATATGACTTTAGCAAGTAAATACTCCGGTGTTATAGATGAACAATTTAAGCTCGGTTCTTTAACTCAAGCGGCAGTTTCTACGGATTTTGAGTGGATAGGAGTTAATACTATAGCTGCTTATAGTATCGAAACATCTGGAATGAATGATTATTCTTTTGGTACTACTTTATGGCCAATGGTTCAAGGTCGGTTTGGAAACGTCAATGAATTAGGTCAAACTGTGCAGTATATGACGGTTATGAAAGATCGTTCTTTTACCTTCACAATTGATGCTAAAAACGATCAAGATACACAAGGAGCAATGAAAGCCAAAAATGCATTGAAACAACAAATGGATGTAGTAGTCATTCCAGAAGTGGATAAATATCGATTATCCGTTATGAGTGCTTCAGCTATTGCTAATGGGCAGTCAACTACAGCAGCAATAACAACTGATAATGCTTATTCTTCATTACTTAATGGTATAAAAGCCCAGGATGAAAACAAAGTACCTATAATGGACCGGATCGCATATGTAACTCCTGATTTTTATCTCAAATTGAAACAAGATAACATGTTTGTCGGTGCTTCTTTTGTGGGTAAAAGACAGATGATTAATGGACAAGTGGGGCTCCTGGACTTTACTAGGATTGTAAAAGTACCTACAGACTATCTACCAGCCAATCATGCATTTATCCTTTGCCATCCAAAAGCAACGATTGCAGCAGAAAAACTAGCATCATATAAGATTCAAGAAAGCGCTCCAAATATATCAGGTTCATTGGTAGAGGGGCGTATTATATACGATTGCTTTGTATCTGATAACAAAAAACAAGCGTTATATGTTCATAAAATAGCTTAATTTAGGGGGAATGAACAATGTTAAAATCCTTTGAGGAATTCAAACAATATGTCGATTCAATCAAGGCTAAATCTCAAGAGTTAAGAAACAGCCTGGAAGAGAATCAAAATGCACAGGAAGCAGCAAGAAAAGAGTTTGCAGATGCATTCGGCAAGCATGAAAACGCTGATCCAGCCATTAAAAAGCTAAAGGCCTTAAAAGATGTAGAAGGTGTTTTAAAGGACCAATTGGACATTGTGGAATCCACGAACTTCCATAAATCCGATTTAGCTAAACAGGTAATGGACGAATACAAGGAACTTGAAAAGCAAATGATGGCTTCATGTGATGCTTTATGGAAACAGGCCGAAGAAGTAAGAGCGGCAGCTGAAAAACAAGTGGAGACACTTAGTGAGCAATATGAGGAATTGCAGCGACATTTGTACCATGATTTAAATCCTCAAGCTCAATCAGTGATTCAACATTTGGATCTTTCGGAAGATGCAAAGAATAGTTTGTATAAGAGTTTATCCAATGCCTTTTTCTTAACACCTATTCCAGATGCGCGAAAATACTACACTATGTAACTAGTTTAGGGTAACAACTTGGTGGAGGAGTGATACCGATGAAGCCAGATGACTTTGCCAATCGATTTGAACTATACGAGCTGAAAGATTACATCATTGCCAAACAAAAAATAGATCTTCTAGAAGCCGAATATAAGGCGTTTGAGGATAGTTATTACGATGATGTGCCCATGACAGGAACGCAATATAACTACGAATTGGGGCAAGTTTATTGCGGAAGCGGGTGTAGTTCAATGGAAGATTGGATTATCGATATGATCGAACAAAAAGAACTTCGTTTAAAGATTCTTAACCGAATGAGAAAACAAGAAGAATTGTTTGATTTAGCAATGGATGCTTTAACACCTCGAGAAAAAGACGTTATCCAAGTTGTGTACTTCAATCGAGAGAACAATTTAGGTCTTTCACTGGAATTCTTTATAGAAATCCTTTTAGAAGCACTCAATAAATTATGTTCCTTTATTGGTGGAGAGCGGATTAAACAGCGTGATGAAGCAAATAAGGATCGTAAAATACAATTGAATAAAGCAGTAACCAAGTGGGCGGCGCAGCGGGAGGTTTCCTGACTGCGTTTTTTTACGATAAGGGGGTCAGTATATGGCAAACAACTTTGATGTGAACAAATTAAATCAAATTTTTGATCAGCAATTTGGTCAAGGTTCCTTTAATGCAGGGATTCAACAGGCAGCTAATGCAGCAAAATTAAAGAAAATGGCGGGATTTGCTAAGTCAGATGCGTTATCTCGTATAAAAGCATTGCAAGCTAAAGCCAAAAAAGACCAGGAATACATGGATAAGTATGGAATGACATACGATGCTTACCAGGCGAAAAAAGAACAGGATAAACTTAATAAATTACAAGATAAATATCAAGTCCTTGATAACGGTTTAACTTCCGATCAAGCCCAAAAGATGCGCGATAAAGCCGAATCACAAGGTCGTGGAGGACATCAACCTTCTTATGACCAACAACGTAAAGAAGCACAGCAAAGCGCCAAAAATAGCAGTGATTTGACGAGCTATGATACGAGCAAAATGACACCTCATAATCAGGAATTAGTTAACCAGCTGATGCAGAATAGCAAAAAAAAAGATTCTAGCAACAATCAGAGCTGGAAAGATAAACTAGGTGAACTATATACCAATTTAAATACTGCTGGCGAACGTGTAGGCAATCAGTTTATCCGTACGGTATTTGGTGATAATGCTGCCAATTGGAACATGCAACAGGATTTAGCCTTAGCCCAAAATGAATTATTTCAAAATCCAAATAACAAGGTAGCACAAAGAGCATTAAAAAGTAATTTAGCTGCTACAGCACCAGCAAAAACAATCGGACAAAAAGCCTTGAATTATACAGGTGGTACGGTGGGAACAGTGGCTCCATTCCTAGTGGGTGACGGATTATTAGGAGTTGGAGAAAAAGCACTTGGAGCCGTAACCAAAGGAGCAGCCAAAAAGGTTCTAACAAGTGCGGTAAATCCTTCTAAGCTAGTAAACAATTCTTTAGGGAAACTTGCTTTACAAGGTGCTACAAGTGGTCTAGTAGGTAGTGGAGTAAACATGACAGCTCACAATGTTATGTCAGGTGAACAGTACACACCACAGCAAATTGCGGCCAATCTAGCCTTAAATGGAGCGTTAGGAGCAGCGGTGCCTCCTGCCTTAAAAGGATTAGCTCAAAACTTGAATTTAAAAGGACAGGTAGGCAAATTATATGGAGATTTAGGATCCGTTCCGTTTAATCCGGTTCGATTGGAAAATGCCATGAAAGAAGCTTTTCCAACAAAAACAGTCACACCTGAACAACCAAACTTGCTACTGTCATTAGGTGGAACAAATAAGGCAGAAACAGTGCCAGCACAAGCTAGTATTCCTACAAGCAACCAAGCACTAGCACCTACAGAAAGAATCAAATTAAAGACGGTGAAAACACCGAAGGACATTAATGAAATGTCATTACCAGAGATTGAAGATATATGGCACCAGCTTCACGACCGACAACAACAATTAATCGATCAAAACGCAGATCCTATCCATTTAAAAGCGATTAATGAGGATATAAACAATGTTAGCAATCTCTTAGTAAAACTTGATTTACAGCAATTTGGCGCACCTCAACCACACCTGGTAACTTCATCAGAAAAGATTGTACCTGTCGAACATGTCCAAACACCAATGGAATTGGAATTAACCAAGCTCAAGGATATTAAGCCATTCCAGGTAGGAACACAACACCTCTATGATTTAGCAGATAAACTGCCAAAAGAGATGGGTGACCAAATTAGAAATGCATTAGATACAGCAAAAATCAATCATGCTACCCATTTGGAAAATAGCGCAAATGATTTATATAACAAGATTGTGAATGAATTAGGCATTAAAAAAGGTTCCAAAGAATCAGCATTAGTTCAAGACTTTGGTGAAAAGACATTAGCCAAACGCTTCTTAGAGAAAATCAACATTGATCCTGCAAGGCTGACACCTGAACAATTAGATGAAATCAACCTTCAACAACTGCAGCAAATTCGCCCTAATGATTGGCAGCGGATTGTGGAAGCGGATAAATACTTTCGTGAGAACTACGATAATTTATTGAATCAAGTAAACAAAGTAAGAAAGGAAATTTATCCAACCAATCCAGAAAAGATTGTTCCTAAACGTCAGGATTATTATCACCATTTTAACGAACTAAACGGCCTAGAAGGGCTGAAAAACATCTTTGATAGTCCTGCTAATATTGATCCATCATTAGAGGGAATATCCCCTTATACAAAGCCTAGAAGTAAATGGCAGGGCTTTATGCAAAGACGAGGATTAGGACCATATAAGAGTGATGCAGTGGGCGGATATTTGAATTACTTGAAAGCTTCTTCTCATAGTATTCATGTGGATCCTGTGATTAGAGTATTACGAAATGCAGCAAATACCATTGTAAACGCAACAGAACACACTAAAAACGCGAATAAAATGATTCAGGCATTACAAATGCACGCAAACGATTTAGCGGGCAAAACAAGCGAATATGATCGTATGGCACAGCTTGTCATTGGTAGAAAAGGTATGAAGATTATCAGTAACCTAAATGCCAGAGTAAAAAGCAATATGATTCTTGGAAACTTGGGTTCTACTTTAGGTCAATTAGGGAACTTGCCTTTAGGAATTGCAAAAGCAAAATTTCATTCCGTTCCTGGTGCGATGGATACTTTTGGACAGTTAGCGAACTGGATTACTCGAGGAGAGAAAACAGACCCAATTTATCAATCCAATTTCATCAAAGAACGCTTTGTTACAGGTGATTTTAGGAAGTTTGATTCCAAACTACTGGATAAACCGAAGAATGCTGCTGTATGGCTACTGGAAACAGCGGATAAAGCCCAAACAAGTTTAATATGGCATGCAATGTATCGTAAAGGAGTAAGTAAAAGTGTAGCGGATCCGATTAAATTCGCAGACTATGAAACTCGTAAAATCATTGCTGGTCGTGGAGTTGGAGAGGTTCCATTACTGCAGAAAGCAAAAACAACTCAATTGTTCACACCGTTTACGCTTGAGGTGGCGAACCAATGGAAAGTATTGCGGGATATGGTTGGCGAAAAGGATGCAGGAGGAATTATTACTTTCCTTGTTGCGTCAGCAGCCATTAATGCAGGGATGGAGAAGGTAAAAGGCAGTGAAGCCAGTTATGACCCAATCGGAGCTTTAATTGATGGTTATGCCAAAACAGACGGAAACACAGCACAAAAGGTATTAGGTGCATTAGCTTCCTTAAATGGCGAAACAATCGGTAATATTCCTGGTGGTAACTATTTACCTCAAGTAATGGGATTGGTCAATGATAAGCAAAAACAAGCTATATTCGGAGATCGTTCGCCAGACCGTTTTGGCACAGGTTTAGGGGTTGCAAGTACGATATTTAAACCGGCTACAGATGCCTTTACAGGAAACATCGGACAAGCTGGAAAAGACTTATTACCTCTTATCCTTCCATATGGCGGTAATCAAATAAAGAAAACATATGGGGGCATTCAGGCATTGGCCAAAGGCGGAGCGTATAACAGTCAGGATCGATTGCAATATCCAATAGATTCTAGTAATCCTGCCGATGTGCTGCATTCCTTAATGTTTGGACCAACAACCACAGCAAGTGGACAAGATTACTATAACAACAAGCGGCAGCCTTTATCAGTCAAGCAAACAAGCCAGGTGCAAAATTCTTCTAATCCAAAGGAGACATATAACATGGTTCGTGAAAAAGGAAATATCAAATCAATTCAAAAGAAAATTGATTCAGTAAAAAAAGATCGTCGTTTATCACCTCAAGCCAAACAAGCCATGATTCAACGGTTAATGAATCAACTGCCAGCTAAATAAAGTCGGAGGGGGTTTCTCCCCTTCGATTACTAACAAGGAGGATGGATATGAACGGATTAACTCCTAAACAAGAAAAGGCCATAGCAGCGTTGATCAGCGAGCCTACTATCCTATTAGCTGCAGAAAAGACTGGAGCCAGTGAAGCTACTATTCATCGATGGTTGAGGGATGAATCCTTTAATAAGGCTTATAAAGAGTCCAGGAGAGCGCTCATTAGTCAAACTATATCAAGCCTACAGCAAACTACCAATCAAGCTGTAAACACGCTTAGAGAGGTTATGGGGAACGGTGATGCACCTGCAAGTAGTAGAGTGCAAGCAGCTAGAACAATTTTAGAGATGGCTTTCAAAGCGTACGAGATGGAGGATCTTGCTGCAAGAGTGGAAGAATTAGAAACATATATTTCAGAGGTGAAAAACGGTGCTTAAAAAGGTCAAGAAACTGCAGAAAGAGTTTTCTAGTATTATCCCATTACCAGATAAATCAAACTCTAAATACACCCTTTCTGATTGGTCTGAAGATGATATTAGGAAGGTTATTTTCCCTAAAGGCAGAGCAATATTTGATTCTAACGATAACGATCTATTACAGAAATGGAATGAAACGGACTGGAAAGATAATCAATATTTAAGTTTGCTGACGGTTCCTGAATTGAAAAGACTTGAATCCTGGATAAGAGGTGTGGAGAATGCTTAAACATAAAGTGAAAAATTTAGAATTACAAATGAATCGAATTTCGGCCAGTAAAAAAAACGGTGTTTTCTTCGTCGTAATAGAAGATGGAGAATATAAAGTTCAACCTGCAGGCAATAAACCTATTGCATTTCAAGGTGATCAAACAGGATATGAAGCATTTGTAGAAAGCAGCGGTGATGGTTCGGTTTTTATTATCGATGATATACCGGATACAAGAGATTCCAATTTATTGGATTGGATCCAGTAAAGGGAGAATCTTTATAGAAACTCCCTTCTAATTTTGGCTTATTAGCTATTATTTTTTTAAGTTAATAGAATTATAACTAACAGTCTTTAAAACGATTGTATGAGCCTTAAAATGCGTGTATGAGCCATACAATCAATTTAAAGATTCCATACAGTAAAGCAATATCAATAATTAAATAATCGATAAAAAAAATAAATTCTTCTGCTTTGGTTATCCTATGAGGTCTTTCATAGAGATATACCTTTTTCTTTTTTTTGGGTTTTACTTGCGGATCCGTGTTCATGGTAAAACCTCCTTTCACTTAGTATGAAAAGTGAGAGAAGTTTTTAAATGAACCGTGGTGTTTCTTCCAGTGTTTTATTTCCCTTTTAAACAGTAGAGAGTTTCCTATTAAAAACCATTCTCCGTTTGATTCCAATCAAATTTCTTAACAATCCCCAATATTGAATTACCATTGAATTAATATTGCTTTACTATTAACCAAATTTGGGCTTTATTTCATCATAGGAATAGGATTATAGCAGAATAAGGAATGAACGCTTACAGGCCTATTAGAATGCGTTTAAATTGATTGATAGCAAGAAGTAGTAAAATAATAGCACTTTTCTACATGCAATTTTAGGCACAAAAAAGAAGCCAAGGTGATCCATGCCCTGGCTTCTAGCAGTGAATAATGCCAATAATTTCGACCCTAATTCACCAAATAGTGTATTTGATACTTTAATTATAGAACATTTGTTCCTTTTTGACAAGTCTTTTTTTAAAAGGTTCTTGCCAGGAAGGAATTTTACTGTTTTTATAGAAATGGTGAACAACAATAAAACATGATGATTTTTAATGAGTGAACAATAAGCGGTAATAGGTGAGTAGATATCATTGGTAAGTAAGTAGTAAGCGGTGATGGATGATTAACCATGAGAAAGGAGTGAGCAATGATGAGTAGTTATTTGACGATCACTGAAATAGCAGAGCAAACGGACATTCCAAGAAGCACATGCAGCCGTTATTTAGCTGCATTTGATGCCTTCTTTGCTGTTAAGGGTGGCAGTCGTTTAAAGAAGTATGAAAGCAGCGCAGTGAACGTTTTATTGCGTATTAAGCACTTATATGATGATGGATTAGAAACACACGAAATATTTGATACCTTGAAAAATGAATTTCCGATTGTGGTAAATAGTGAGCAACCACGAGAAGCCAGTGAACAAGCGCCAGCGGTCCCAGCATTGGCAACCAGTGACGATTTAGAAGAGATTAAACAAGCATTGGAAGAACAGCAACAATTTAACCAGGCTTTGCTGCAGAAACTCAATGAACAGCATATGTATTATGAAAGCAAGTTTGAGGAATTAAAAGCAGATCGTGAGCTTATTTCGTCTCTTAGGGAAAGTATGCTGCAACGGAAAATAGAATCAGCAGAGAGCGAAAATAAAACATCGAAGCAGCTGGAAAGCATTGAGAAGCAGTTAGCAGAGATGAACAAGGATTCAGCATTAAATGCACTATCTGAACAGATGGTGAGAATCAATGAGCAGATCATGGCCATGAGACAATCAGCGGTAAGCAAAGAGGAAGAACCCAAGAAAAAGAAGGGTTTTTGGTCGTGGTTAACCGGTGAGTAACGGTGAAAATCGGTGATTCCTTTGCAACCAGATCACCACTAGCAAACTATATAATCTGGTTGCATTATATGTATGCTATATGATTATTCCAAAAGTATCGACAAAAGAACGGAGTCCATTTACTTGGCTCCGTTTTATTTTTCATGTTTAATTACATCCTCAATTTTACAATCTAATTCTTTACAGATCCTATCCAATACCTCTAAAGAAACATTTTCACCTTTTCCCATTTTGGCAATGGTTGCCGGCGATGTGCCAATCTTCGTTCTTAACTGCTCTTTTGTCATTTTTTTATCTATTAATAGTTTCCATAACGGATCATATGAGAATCCCATAATAAGCACCTCAATTCTTCGTTTTCCTATATGTATTATATACTTTTCTAAAGAAAATATACAGTAAGTTCACAAAATGTTCACAGCATTCTTTTTAATAAAGTTGTAGAATATGTTTAGAAAGTTAAAGAAAGGAGTGATAATAATTGAGCCTATCCTTAGATGTGCAGTATACCATCATTTGCAACTGTACGTATGAAATGAAAATCGTTTCATATGCAGATGATTGCGCTAAAATTGAATGTCCTAATTGCGGAAATAACTTTTTGATTCCTGTCAATACTGAAAGTTCAGAGTCTTTGTAAGATTTAAGTCACTGAATGTCTTATTTTCAACTATTACAATAAAATTACCACAAATTTTACAATTATGGAAAATGGAAGGGGTCTTTATTTTGAATAACAGCTTAGTAATGTCCAATGCGAAAGCAAATCATCAAGATTTTGAGCAATTCCTGGATAGTTCAGGTGCTGTAGACTTAGAAAAACTGTTGAGAGCTTTTCTTTCAGAGGAAACGGTAAAGCAACTGGAGGAGTATATAACAGGAAAGGGGAGCTTAATTTGAATACCAAAGCAATGTTAATGGCTAATACCAATGTTGATGAAGAGAATTTCTATGAAAAACAAAACGAAATGGAAAACCCTCTTGTTCTTGTGATGAACGCTGATACGCTTGAAGTTATTGAACATTTTAAGATTGTGGCCCTTGATATGGAAGATTTAAAGAAAATGTTTGAACTTAAACTCTTTTTTACTTCCAGTATTCCTGCCGGGACCACTCAAAGAAAATATGGAGCACTCTTTCATGGAGTAGAGCCGAATCACTATGAGAATTATTATGAGGAGGATGAAGAAAGTGAAGAACCCAAATTGGCTATCCAGAAAAAACTTTACGCTTAGACTTAATGCCGAATTAAGCC
>JAUZPL010000098.1 GCA_030705955.1 Bacillota bacterium
ATGCAGAATAGGGCTCGTTTCGGGGTAAATAAGGGGAGGTTTTCCGATTATGCAAAGCAAAATTTCCCACCTTCGCATTATTCAAGACAATAGTCGGAATCTCTCCGTCTATTTAGGCTCTTTTTATTAATAATTACTAATTAAGCGAAATATTTCCGTCTATTTATCAGATTGGGTACTTAACTTGAAAGCTAAAAAGTATATTAATTTTTGTTGGTACAGAAACTTCTGTAAGGTTACTTTTTTATGTACGATTTACCTTACCAAAAACTCGTTATTTTTAAAAAAACGCCTACATATCAATAATAAAGGGACATTCAAATCAGATACGATTTGATGCCCCTTTTCTAATGTTTTTTATAAACTTGTACTCAAAAACAGAACCCGATACTATTAAGAAGGTTTTTTTACAATATCTTTACCAATCACGCGTTTTTTCTAAAATTTCATCAATTTCTACTATTTTTATAGAAATACCAATTTTGTCTGTTTTCTTTTCACAAGTGGAGTCTAATAAAAAATCAATATCAATCATAATCATCCCCACCCTCTCTTGTTTGATTTCACTATATGATTCGTTTGTCTTTAAAAAATTAAGAGGGTTTTTATATTATTTTTTTTCTCTCTTGGTCATGACCAAGGGAAATAGTCGATGATTAAAATAGAGTAAACTCCAAGTAAACCACTTTGAATTTATTAAAATCTTCATTAAAATGATAACACGAATGATAGAAAAGAACATTGGAAGTTTATGCCGAAAATCTGTAACAAAAATCACATTTTCTTAAATATTTTTATAAATGAAAAATTATAGTAAAAAAGAATGGATAAATTCAAAAAGTACTAGTAAATGGTGATTTTTTTCACTATTTTTTTTAGGAAATAATATTAAAATGTTAGATGTGAATCAAGCAAGTGTTAGGGGAAATTCTTGTTTGATAGATTATTTAATGGGAGGGGTTACATATGTACCAAACGATTGCCTGGTATGCTACGTTATTTTTCGTATTCTTAATATCACTGGCATTTTCCTTTGTCTTTGGGGAATCAAAAAGATTAAAAGACTATGCACCTATTCAAGAAAAGGGTTACAAAATTCGTAAGTATTATTTTCTTTGTCTTGTAGCGATATTGGGATTATCTGCAGCTATCTCTTTAACAAAATTGCCGTATCATAGCCAAACAGCTGAGGCTGCTTCAAACCTCAAAATTGTGAATGTTACAGGACAACAATTCTCTTGGAACCTAAGCCAAGATACTTTCACTGTTGGGGATTCCGTTGAATTTAGAGTTACCAGTAAAGATGTTACACATGGTTTCGGAATATACGATCCAAACATGAAAATCATTGGACAGGTTCAAGCTATGCCTGAGTATACAAACACTGAATATGTAACGTTTAAAAAAGCTGGTACCTACAAAATTTTATGTTTAGAATATTGCAGCACAGGCCACCATTTGATGGTTAAGGACATCATTGTAAAGCCTAAGGGAGGTAAGTAACGTGGATCTAAAAAACCGTGCTTCCAATAATAAAGGAATTGCCTATGCTTTAATGATTACTTCCGTTGTTCTCGTTCTAATGATGATTGCAGGATTAACGATGCTATTAAATCAAGGTAAGGTCATAAATATTTCTCCATTGCTTTTCTATAAAATTATGACACTTCATGGAACTGGAATGATTGGTATTGCATCACTTGGAGGTGTTGCAATCCTTTGGTATTTCTTATCCAAATATATTTATTTAAATAGTAAAATCTTTTTCGCAAATCTTACTTTTTCCTTGATTGGCGTTGTCATGATCTTAATAGCAATCTTTGGATTCAATTTTTCAGATGCCTGGACTTTCCTGTATCCATTACCATCCTTTTCAGCAAAATTAAATGGAAAAACAGGAGCATTACTTTTCTTATTTGGACTATTAATTCTTGGTGTGGGTTATTTGGTTGTTTATTTTTACCTTGCTGCACGATTAATAAAAGAATATGGCGGTTTAGGGAAAGCCCTTGGATGGGATCAAATTTTTAGAGGAAAAAAGGGGTATGGACCTCCATCCGCAGCAGTTGCTTCAGCAATGGTTGTAATCGCTAACTCTGTTGGTATCCTTGCGGGTGCAACAGCAATTGTTGAGTCTATTATAAATATTATTGATCCAAACATTACGTTTGATCCATTGGCTGCTAAAAACTTAACCTATGCATTTGGTCATATTTTCGCTAACTGTACCATTTATATGGCAGTAATCGCAGTGTACGAAGTTTTGGCAGAATATACAGGAAGACCTTGGAAATCAAACAAAGTATTTTTAATTGCTTGGAACTTCTCAACATTATTTACTCTAATGATTTATACTCACCACTTATTAATGGACTATGCAGTTCCTGAGTGGATGCTCATCTTAGGTCAGATTTTCTCTTATGCAAATGGCCTTCCTGTTATGGTTGTTACTGCATATGGTGCTCTTATGATCGTTCATAAATCAAATATTAAATGGGATTTTGCATCAAGCATGTTTTTCCTTTCCATGTTTGGTTGGGTAGCTGGAGCTGTTCCAGCTATTATTGATGCTACAATTGTCGTTAACCATGTTATGCATAATACAAAATGGGTTCCTGGCCACTTCCATACCTATATGGGAATGGGCGTCATTGCCATGATTTTCGGATTTATGTATTACTTCAATAAAACAGAAGGTACACAGAAACAAAATGAATTTGATAAATATGCTATTTTCACCTATTTTGTATTCTTTGTAGGCTTAGTTGGTTCATTCCTTTATGCAGGAAAGATCAGTGTTCCAAGAAGATGGGCAGTACATTTCCCTGAATGGACAGGCACAGACCAATTTGGAGCATTATGTGCAGTGTTCATCATAATTGCTGCAATTATTTTCACCGTTCGCTTCTTTAAAGGCTTAAGTACTGTAGGCAAACAAAGTACGCCTAAATCATATAAGTCTGCTTCCTAATATAAGCTAGTTAAACAAAAAAACCCAGCATTGCTGGGTTTTTTAATTTCTGCTTCCGACAATCAAAATAGCTTCTTCGTTTTTTGCTATTTTATTTAACTGAAGATCTAGCCTTCTGTGAATAAGATTTATTTCTTCCTTAATAGATGAGTGGTTAAGAAAATTATCAATATGATTAGAAATATCCATAACTCCCTTTTTTTGAAAATCTGCTACTTTTTCTACTATTTCTTTTATATCTGTTAAATCAATTTGGTTAACAGTAACACGATGTTCGATACTATCCACTTTTTCAAGGCGATCAAGGCGATGCCCAAAATACTGCAAATCTTCATCTATTTTATTTATTTTTTCCATTATTAAGTCCACTTTATTACTTAGGTCCATTAATGCCTTATCCACCTTGTTTTCCTCCTGATAGTATTTTTCCCTATTCTAACATGGTGAATTTCAAGATGGTGTGATTTTTTATAAGTGCTGCTTTTACTTTTTGAACATTTTGTGTAATTTTTTCTAAAATAAATTTTTTCCTTGAGGTATTACATTAGTAGTTCGTCCAATCTTGGAAGCTCCATTTTTCATAAATTAAAGTATAAAGGTAAAGGGGTGAAGAAAATGGGCAACAACAACAACTTTGCATTAATTGTTGTCTTATTTATTTTATTAATTATTGTAGGAGCATCTTTCATGGGTGGATTCTACTAATAAGATTACCTCAAATCGTTTGTGGCGCCTTCAAAAGGTGCCATTCTTTCATCTTAAATATAGTGCGATTTTAATATTCTCAAGCATATCTTAACCTTCACCCTAACCTAATTCGAGATCAATTAACCTATCCAGTCTTATGAGGCTTTGCTTTGCCCGTTCAACCTCAATGGTTCGATAATGGTGAAGTCCTCCCTCTTCCTCATCCTTCTCATCTGCCCATTTGACAACTTGTTGCAAAGGAGTTCTTACAATATCATTGGAAGGCAAAAATGAATCCGTATGAAATAAAATAGCTAAAGCAATCGTTTTTGCCTTTACTGGATTTTCTCCCAGTCGTATAAGAAGTTTATGTGCCCTTTCTGCGCCTTTTATTGCGTGTATGTCATTCTGTTTATATAAATCATAATCCCACTTCCCATTTTTATACCAAGTATAGTGGCCCATATCATGAAGCAGTCCGGCTTTAGCAGCAATATCTACATCTATATGATGCTCCTTTGCCAGATGGAAAGCATGATAAGCAACAGCCAAAGCATGTGCAATTCCTGATCGATTTAAATACTTTTGGGCTATATGATGTTCAAATAAATTTAAAAGTGTTACATCCCTCATCCCGCTCTCCTCCATTCAGTTTTATAATTTTATTTATAATAGAAAAATCTTTTGGTTTTGTAAAGTATTTTGAAAGTGATTTAGTTGGACACAAAGCTTGAATTATATCCATACACATTTTTATTATTTCCAGAAGAAATAAACAGCGGCCATAAGAATTTCCGCTGTCCTTAGTCCATATTATCTTTTTGATTTTCTATATCCTGCTTTTATAGCATCCTGTTCTGTACAAAACCATACTATGTTAACCTTGGTAGAGTCATAAAAAGAATCCCCAGGAACATGGTAAATATGAGAATTTGCATTCCCCTTTATTTTTCCTTTACACATTATATTTACTTCTTGATCCACATTTACGTTTTTTTGATCATTGGTTTTTGGGGCGGGCGAATTCTTTTCAGTACTTTTAGAAGCATTAGAATGAAACCCATCCTTTTGGGCATAGTTTTCAATTGACCATATGCCGATTCCTTCTTGTTGAGCCTTTTTCTGTATAGAATAAAATTCATCAACATACTTTGTATTTGGTGCATATATATATGCAACCCGGGCCAGGCCCTTTTCCAAAAGCATTTCATTAAACATCTTGTCATCTACAAATATATAAGCCAATAATCGCCCATATTTATCCCGTCCATTGCCAATTCCGGGTTCAATTTGAACTTTTTTCCCAACGGTTAAAATTTTTGCGGTATATGCAGCTGCCTCAGGTCCAAAAGGCTGAACACCCAGACGTGGATGATGTGTTTCAGGTGTATCAATACAAAGCATTCTAATTTTTTCAACTTTACCATTTAGATTAATTTCTACAGTATCTCCATCAATGTTTTTTACAATGGTTGCTGAAATTAGATTATTATTAGATGTTGAATTGACTTTCTCCCCTGAAGTCTGTTGTTTTGAGTTTTCTGTGTTTTGCTGGCTGTATTTTGCTATTGTTTGAGAGGGAATATTGTTTGAATTGCCAATAGAGGAACATCCAGAAATGAAAATAGAAAGGAAGATAACGAAGGGGACAAATACAAATTTCATTTTACTCAATTAAAACGCCTCACTTAGGTATTAAGATTTATTGTACAAAAAGGAGTGAAGAAAATGTCTTCACTCCTTTTTTTCATTTAATGCTTACTATTTTTTGAAGCTTTAGGTCCAAGATAATTATAGTCATCTGGATTGATTGGAGTATAACCGCTCGGTTTATAGAAGCGCAATAAATCTTTGTATACAATTTCATCTGACATTTGAAGTTCAGTTTTAACCTTTGTATCAATCGGCTTACACTCTTCTGGATTTGTGCTTAATTCACCAGTTGCGGTAGAATAGCATTTGTCATTTACTTGAATGTCTTTAGATGATACAAAGTCACCATTTCTAAATGCTACCCAATCACGGTGCTGCGTCGATAATAAGTCTGATCCAAATTCCATATAATCCTTTGTATCAATTCCTAGTAAATGAAGAAGAGTTGGACGTACATCTACTTCACCACCATATTGGTGTTGTACCCCGCCTTTAACACCTGGAACATGAATATACAATGGTACTTCTTGTAACTCAGCATTAATGGTTGGAGTAATTTCATTTACTCCCAATACCTTTTTCATTGCTTCATTATGGTTTTCTGAAATTCCATAATGATCTCCATATAATACAATAACCGTTTTATCGTACAGGCCATCAGCTTTTAAAGCATTAAAGAACTGTTCTAGCGCCTGATCCATATAGTGTGCAGATTGGAAATACTGGTTTACTACAGTATCACCGAAATCACCTGCTGGAAAATCAGTATCCTGTTGGTCCATTTCAAATGGGAAATGGTTTGATAAAGTAATAAATTTTGTATAGAATGGCTGTTTTAATTTTTCAAGCATTGGCATTGATTCTTCAAAATATGGTTTATCTTTCATACCATAGTTCTTTGTATTTTCAGGCTTCATATCATAATATTCAGCATCAAAAAATTGATCGTAGCCTAAAGCTTTATACATTACATTTCGATTCCAAAACGTTTTATAGTTACCGTGGAAAACAGCTGAACTATATCCATATCCTTTTAAAATAGCTGGTGCTGCTTGATAAGTATTTTGTGCCTTATTAATAAATACAGCGCCTTGAGCCATTGGGTATAAAGAGTTTTCCATTAAAAATTCAGCATCTGATGTTTTACCTTGCCCAGTTTGATGGTAAAAATTATCAAAATAGAAAGTGTTGTTGTCATGTGCCAAGGAGTTTAAAAATGGAGTAACTTCTTGACCATTCAATTTATAGTCAATCATAAAATTTTGGAAAGATTCAAGTGATACATAAATAACATTCATCCCTTTTGCTTTCCCAAAATATTTAGAGTTAGGCGGAGTATAATTGGCTTTCCTATAGTTCTCGACATCTGTTATATCACTACTGTCCGCAAATGCCCTCTGACTAGAGGATTTAATATTTTGAATTACGTCAAAAATAGTAAAATTATAAGCACCTAAATATTTTACTAAATAATTACGATCAAAAGAACGTGACAATAATTGAGGCCGATCTTTTTCTGCTAAACCAAGATTAAATAAAAATACTGTAATTGAAAATAAAAGAACAATCTTATATGACTTTCTATTATTCTCAGTAATTTTTCTAAAAAACTTTAATGCAAGGAATATCAATATAATTGTATCCGTAAAGTAAAATACATCAAATGGAGTCATTAACGAAGTTATACTATCTCCAAGAGTACCTGAATTGCTACCCATCTGAGAAATAACTGGCATTGTAATGAAATCATTAAAGAACCGATAATAAACAATATTCGCATAAAGCAAGAATGACAAAATAAAATTTATTATGATTATGGCAAGCTTTGCCCGTTTTTTGAAAAGCAATCCTAAACCTAAAAAGAAAAGTGCAGAACTAATTGGATTTATAGCCAATAAAAATTTCTGCATGTTATTATCAATACCTAATTTAAATTCAATTTGATAAGCCGCATATGTCTTAATCCAGAATAAAACAACTGCAATACCAAAGAAAGTCAAATAACTGTTATTTAACTTTAGCGGCATTTTCACTTTTTTCATTTTAATTCTCCTCTCACTTACCATTAAGCTCCGGTAAACGAACCTCAATTACTATAACATATTTCCCCAAAAAATAAAAACAAAAAAAGTGCCAATTCATGGGGTGAAAGCAATATATTTTCCCCTTTTTCCCGACAACATTTTCACTCTCATTTGCTTGTACAAAACCACTCAATTGTATTAGACGTATTAAATTTCATTTAGTTTCATATTTTTTCACTTCAATTTAATCTATACTACTTACAGCATATTGGGACTGCCCTCTTTTCTTGCGTAAAAAATAAAAAAACATAAGAAAAATGAAAGCACTTGTTGCCCTTAGAAAGCCTGCAATGATCATTGAGATTCCCATATTCATTTGGTCCAACATGTATACGCCAAATTGTGGTGCAATAAAACCTATTATTGCAAGGAGAATATTATAATTCGCAATATATGAACTTCGATTTTTATCGTTTGTAATCTCTAATAGTTGATTAAACAAAATTAAAACTGTTCCCGAAACAAATAATCCCGAACTAGCATTCACTATTGTTAAATAAATTAAATTTTTGGACAGAATCGTAAGGATAGGAGTAGAGGCCATGCCAATTGATACAAAAACCATCATTCTGGCATTGCTATATTTATCAGCCATTCTTCCCCACCATTTAAAACTTATGATCTGGGCAATCTGATTTGCCACATTAAAAAAACTAATCCACAAACCATTTGCATGTGCATCTTTAATTTGGTAAATACTAAAAAGTGGCCATGCCATCTGCCACGCAAAATTAAAAAATAAACCACATACTAAAAAATAAATGAAGGGTTTGTCACGAAAAGCAGTCCAATCGATTATCTTTTGAATTCTTTTTTCTTTTGTTGTTTCAGATTTAAATTCAATGTGTTTTTTTAAATAATATACTTCAACCATTCCGGAAATAAAAGCAAAGATAAACAAAAATTTATAAGGAAAAGAATTACTCTTATTGAACTGCTGTAGACCAATTCCTATAACAAAAGTAGTAACCATGCCAACAATTGTCAAGACCTTATTTCTATCCCCAAAAAAGCCGCTTCTTCTTTCTTCAGGAATTAGATCGCCGATAAAGGACTGCCAGCTCAAATTTGCAAACGAGCCTGGAAAGTTCATTAAACCAACAAGCACTACAAAGACCCAACTCTGATATTCTTTTGGAATATACATAACGAAAAATATGAGTATCATAAACAATCTTGTAAAAAGAACTGAATAGGCAGTAAATTTTTTCTTTTCGTCCAATTTTCCCATAAGAATTGAACAGATAATAACAGCAAACATACCTACAAATTGCGGCAATGAGTTAATTAAACTAACTTGATAATTGGTTGCTCCTAAAACACCTATCGCAAATAAGGGAAAGTAATTATTACTTCCATTAAGGACAATTGTAGAGGCAATGCCATTTTTAATACTATATTTTTCGTTAAGCTGGTTTGTCTTTATGTCTGTCTTCACTACTCATCTTCCCTCTAAGAGTGTATTTCTTGGTAATATGGAAAGTTAACTAAAGGTGAAAATCAAGAACATTAGATTTCTATTAAATAGAAGATAAATGATTGTTACTCTTATAATAGAAAAAACTTGTTATTTTGATCTATATCTTCTTTATTTTTAAACTCGAAATACCTTTCCTTTGATATCATAAACCCGGAAATATTTGTATGCAATAAGATTTTCGACTTATCTTTAATATAATTTAAATGCATATGGATTAATTACTCCTTTAAAACAAATAATAACAATAATTACGGAGAAAGGAAGGTTATTCGATGCCAAGGAAACGGCCAAATTTCACAAAAAGCCCTTATTTTATCGATGAACCTGGAAATTGGCATTTAAAAGCTGGGGCCCCTGAAGATTTACAAATTGAATTTGAAATATATATGAGCGCCCTCAGAGATTCCTATGAACCAGGCACCATTAATGGGAATACCATTGATTACCCTTTTAACAAATAAACAGAGGTCAAACATTCAATGACCTCTGTTATATATGAATATTTAGGCTTTTGTCTTTCTGAAACATAGAGGCCCTCTATCCCAAAAGTTCTTTTCTGAACAACCTATGCAGGATGCGCCTGCACCAATTGGTGAGCAAAGACCCTCATTCCAAGAACAGCTTTCACAGGCATTAAATGTAGATGGGCCCCTACATCCTAATTTAAATAAACAATAACCTTTTAATGCTCCCTCATCATCATAATGTTCAGCAAATAACCCTTTATCAAAGAATTCTTTCCGATGACACTGCTGATGTACTGTACATTCATAAAATTTTTTTGGCCGTCCTTTTTTATCAAGTTCGGGCAATACATCATAAACATAAAAATGAAGTAAACAATCAACCATGACTTCTGCAATTGGCGGACAACCAGGTACTATAACAACCTTTACATCTGGCAATAGCTCTTGTAAAGATATTGCGCCAGTCGGATTTGGTTTAGCAGCTCCAATGCCACCCCATGATGAACAGCTCCCAAATGCAAATACTGCTTTTGCCCCCCTAGCCGCATGGATGATCTCTTCTTTAACTGAACAACCACCAACAGTGAGATATTCATCGTTAGTGGGTATACTCCCTTCTACAACAAGAATGTACTCACCAAAATTTGAATTTATAATATTTTCCTTATGAGATTCAATTTGATATCCAGATGAAAATGAAAGTAGCTCACTATATTCAAGGGAAATCCAATTTAAAAATAATTCCTCAATACCAGGAAATGAATTCCTTAAAAATGATTCTTGGCAGCCAGTGCAATCTTGTGCACTAATCCATAAAAGTGGGAGCTTTTTTTTGGATAAAACTTGTTCCATCACATTCCTTTCAAATCCAAACTTTTCGGCTAAATGATTTAAATTTAATTCTGTTTGGGTGTTAGCTTCAAATTCTTGATCTAACATTATATATCACCTCTGCTACTTTATTGTAATAAGAATTTAGTTTTATTTTTATGGAGAATTCGAATACTTTGTGAAATAATGAGCATAATTTTGCGAAAAAAATGCTATTTTCATAGTGTATCAACTAAAACAAAGCAGTTTCAACGTTTCTGATTATTATTTTTCTTAAAAATAAAATAAGAATAAAGATAAACCACAATTATTCCTATAAATAATGTCACTAAGAATAAAACCATGGCGAATTTACCGAAAAATATAGAAGAAACTTGGATTAGTCCAACAATGATAAAAACGATGCCACCAAAACGATGTGTTTTTTTCCAAACATACTCAGAGGCTAATGTCCATGGCGTTCGAATACCTACAAAATAATTGGGACGAATTTGGGACATATAATTCCCCATACCGGTAAAAAATAGGCCAAAAAGTAATGGAAAGACTAAAGAGAAATTGATCGCCCATCCAAGGGCATTACTTAAAGCAATTAAGTTGATTCCAGAAATTAAGATTATAACGAATAAAATCATTATGGAGTATGCTTTTGAATGTAATTTAAAGGATTCCTTTTTTGGGTCAATAGTTGGAAGAAAATTAAGCACTACTACAAGCACCAGCGGTAAGACACTCATCAAAAGATGTTCCCCTTTAGAACCATAACGATCTACTTCACCACTTATTCCCCAATGGACTGGGACCTTATTAGGTAAAAATCGAAATGCAATAAGATTTATAAGCAACGTCAGAATGGCAATAATGAATGAAGAAATAAAAAACCTATTTTTATTTTTCATATGACCCTTCTCCCTTATCTTTTTTATCTAATATCCATTTTATTACACCTTGCAGGATCGTTGAATTTAATGAATAGAATATATACTGACCTTTTTTTTCATCCATTACCAATTCTGCTGACTTTAATATTTTTAAGTGATTGCTAATGGACGGCTTACTTATATCAAAATGATCTGCTATATCTCCTGCTGTTAAATCCTGTTCTTTCAAAAGATCAAGAATTTTTCTTCGTGTCGGATCAGCTAGAGCTTTAAAAACCTCATTCATTCTTTTCCCTTCTTTAAACATTTAGTTAATTATCTAAATATAGAATATCAGCTTCTAATCTTTTTTCAAGCCTATTTATCTTAAATAAAGCCAACTTATTTGTTTATTTCAAATGGAGGGTATCGCCTAACATGTCCCACCATTTGTGTCTAGGCACTGACCTCGTGCTACTCGTTTATTAAGAAGTAGTATTGAAAATTCACTCACAAAAAATATGTCAAAATAAAAAAAGACCATAATGGTCTTTTCAGATTGTCGACAAAAGGCATCGAAAGCAAGCTCTCGATGCTTTTTGTCATTTTTTATAGGAATTGTAGGAGAAAAGGTTGATTTCCGCTCCAGGTGCTTGCTTTCCGGGGGGCGTTCGCCGAGCCCTCCTCGTCGCA
>JAUZPL010000099.1 GCA_030705955.1 Bacillota bacterium
CCACGGACACCCTTGCGTTAAGCTAACTGTTACTTCTGCCTTCGCAGTTCGGGACTTTCACCCTAGAGATTACACCCATGCCGGGCACACTTAAAAAATAGGTCTTCCATTTATATGGAAGGCTATTTTTACTTCATCTTATCCTTTAAAATTTTATTTAATTCTTTTAACAAAAGCTCAGTTTCATCCATAGTTTAAAACCACTCTCTTTTCATAATCATAAAATTCGTCAATTTCACCTACTCCATATAAAATTAAAGTATACCAAAGAGATTGGGGCTGATAAATGTGAAAAAATTCAAGGTTGGGATTATTGGAACTGGCTTCGGCGCAAAGGTCCATGCTCCAATGATGCAATTCCATGATGGGTTTGATGTAATAGCAATAGCAAGTGTTTTAAGAGGAAATGTAGAAAATGTCCGTGAAATAAGTGGAGTAGAAAGTATTTATACCGATTGGCAGCTAATGCTTGAAAACGAACAATTAGATTTGGTAGTAGTAGCTTCTGCTGTATTTTTACATCAAGAAATGGCATCAGCTGTATTTGAAAAAGGAATACATGTTATTTGCGAAAAACCGATGGCAATACATACAGATGAATCTAAGAAAATGATTCAAGATAGAGATAAAGCTGGAAAGCTAGGATTGATAAATCATGAATTCCGTTTTCTCCCAGCACGTACAAAAGTGAAAGAAATAGTAGATAGTGGGTGTCTTGGTGAAATCATGCATGTGCGATATCTCTCTTCTTTTGCTAATTATTCCTCTCTTATTTCCAATCCTCGTGGATGGCTTGGACTTGAAGAAAAAGGTGGAGGAATGCTGGGTGCCATTGGGTCACATATGACTGATTCGCTTCATTGGTGGTTTAATAGTAGTTTTACAGAGGTGTTTGCAAACCTACCAATCCATATCCCAGTTCAATCAGACAATACGGGGAATATAGAGAATCGAACAGCAGATGATGGGTTTCAAGTGATTGGTAAATTAAAAAGTGGCACAACGGTTACAATGGAATTCTTATCAGCGGCAAGACAAACAAGTAATGCATGGCGTTTAGAGGTATTTGGAAAAAAAGGAACTTTAGTTATGCTGGATGATGCAAAAGTTTTTAATTCATTTGGTGATGGGCCACTTCAAGAAGTTGAATTAGTACCAGATATCACTGCCCCTATAAAAATGTCTGCTGTTGCAGCAAGGTACTACAACGGTTTTCACCGTGCACTTGATGCATTATACGAAACGCTTGTATCAGGGGTAAAACATCCATATCTTGCTTCCTTTGAAAATGGACAGCAAACACAAAAAGTATTAGATGCAATTCGTTTATCCAGTAAGGAAGGCAGAAAAATTGAAGTAAAATAGAAAATCTTCCTATTTGATATAGTTTCATATAAAGATCTATTTATATGAAAAAGAGACCCAAAATGTAGTATCTTATTTTGGGTCTCTTTCTTAGCTAATCCATTCAACCTCCAATTTAGAAGATCATCAATTAATTTCGCAAACAAACTTTCTTTTTTGTATATAGATAAGTCTGCAAGATAAACAAATTCCTGCCGAAAGAAGTCCAAAAGTTAGTCCAATCCAATATCCCGGAGCACCTAGATTGGTATAATTTGCTAAAATATATCCGATTGGAAGACAAATTAGCCAATAGGCAATCAATGTCATGATAAAAGAGATATTGACATCTTTATACCCTCTTAATGCAGCCTGCGCTGTTACCTGTGTAGCATCTGAAAGCTGGAAAAACAGAGCATAAATGAGAAATTGAGCGGTTAAATGAATAACAGCAGTTTCATTCGAATAGAAACCAGCCACTTGATAACGGAAGAAAACAACTAACAATCCCGTAATCAGGGCAATAAAAATGGCCAAGATGATTCCAAGCCAGCTATATGTGCGTGCATCTCTATTTCTTCCTGCTCCTACTTCATATCCAACCAAAACAGTTTGAGCCATTGAAATACTCATTGGAATCATATAAAGAAAGGATACAATATTTAGTGCTGATTGATATGCTGCAATTGTAGTAATATTAAATTTACTTATTAATATGGTTACAACTGCAAACATACTTGTTTCAAAAAAGATAGAAAGGCCCATAGGTACCCCAATTTTTAAAATCTCCACACATTTTTCAAACGAAAACTTTTTAAAGTTAGATAAAGAAGAGTAATGGATAAATGGTTTTTGAGATTTAACAATGAATATTGTAATCCCGGCAATAACCCAATAGGTTATAGATGTAGAATACCCTGCTCCAGCGCCCCCAAGTTCTGGGAAACCCCACTTTCCAAAAATGAAGACAAAATTTAAAAAGAGATTAATCGGCAAGGAGAACAAAAGAATAAACATAACAATTCTGGTTTTACCTAGGGCATAGATAAAAGATCTTAGGACGTTATAAATAAATAACGGAAGGATTCCAAAGCTAAGTCCTACCAAATAATGATAGACAGTATTTCGAACTCTCTCCTGCAAATTCATTACGTGTAAGATGGGATTTAATAAAAAACAGCCTAGAATAATGACGAAAATAGCGATGATAAAGCCAATGTAAATTCCGTGTGATAGCACCTCCGATACCTCTTCATTCTTCCTTTCTCCATATTTCTGTGCTGCAATAGGAGAAACAGCCAATAAAATCCCACTGAGCCCAGTAAAAATTGGGTTCCAAATCGAAGATCCAATTGCTACAGCAGCAAGGTCTGATGGATTATATTTACCTGACATGATGGTATTAAAAAAAACCATCGAAAACATTCCCAGCTGAGTAATTAAAATGGGTATTAATAAAATAAAGATTTGTTTAATTTTCTCCTTAAGTGTAAATGTTTGTTGCATTGATTTGACTCCGTTCTGTTATCAAAGATGGATTTTTCAATTTAGCAAAGACACGTGTTCAACCTTTCTGAAATAAGAGCCGTGATAATAGAATCACGGCTCTCTTTTAGCTAGCTCAATTATATCTTGAAGCTCTTGGTTAAACCCCTTTACAGCTCGGTCACCTATTACGGTTACAGGAATTCCTAAAAATCCAAATTTTTCAACTTCTAATTGATGGTCAGGATTTTCCATTACATCTCTAACTTCAAATGGAATTCCCTCTTGGGAAAGGGTTTGTTTTACCATAGAACATTCAATGCACCCTTCCGCGGAATAAACTATTACATTTTTATTCATTTTTAATTTCTCCTCTTACAGTTCTTAATAAATAGTAACATACGAAAGGTTGTTTGAACCATCTTTTGGATTCAAAATTATGAGTATTTAAAAAAGGAAAGGATCTTACCCATTTGAGCAAGATCCTTTTTAAAACTTAACCTTCTAATAATAAATCCTCAGGATTTTCTAATAATTTCTTAACCATTGTCAAAAATTGAACGGCATCCTTACCATCAACGATTCGGTGATCATAGGAAAGTGCAATATACATCATCGGCCTTACTTCAATAGTATCCTTTTCATCTACAACAACAGGACGTCTTTGGATTGTGTGCATTCCCAAAATACCCACTTGCGGAGTATTAAGGATTGGGGTTGAGAAGAGTGAACCAAAAATCCCCCCATTCGTAATCGTAAAGGTTCCACCCTGTAAATCGCTTAATTCCAATGTTTTTGCTCTTGCTTTTTCAGATAGAACTCCGATTTCCTTTTCAATTCCTGCAAAGCTTAAACGGTCAGCATTGCGAATAACTGGAACTACTAAGCCTTCATCAGTAGACACTGCAATTCCAACGTCATAAAATTTCTTTAACAGAATTTCATTATCTTGGATTTCTGCATTTAATAATGGAAATGACTTCAATCCTCCGATGACTGCTTTTGTAAAAAAGGACATAAATCCCAGCTTTACACCATGCTTTTTAAAGAAAGGATCTTTTCGACGATTCCTTACCTCCATAATGGCGGACATATCAACTTCATTGAAGGTAGTAAGCATAGCAGCATTCTGTTTTGCCTCAACAAGTCTTTTTGCAATAGTTTGACGCCTTCTGGTCATCTTGATTCTCTCAATCCGGTCATCCACATTTAAGGTCTTTTGAGTATTTACAACCTTTTCATTTACAGGCTTCTGTTTTTCAAGGGACTGTTTATATGCCTCAACACCCTCTACCCTTATTCTACCAAGTGGGTCCGAATATGGGACATCATTTAAATTAATCCCTAATTCCCTTGCCTTTTTCCTGGCTGCTGGTGAAGCTACTGGGCTTCGTTCTGGTTGTTTTTCATTCGTTATTTCTATTGGTAAAGGTTCAGTTTGTTTAACTTCCTCTTTGACCTTTTGCTCAACCTTTTCTTCATTGGTGACTTTTTCATTTTCGGCAATTTCGGCAATTACCTGGCCAACCTTAACAGTATCTCCAGGTTGAAACAAAATTTGTTTAATGACACCACTTGCCTCACTATTTATTTCCACATTAACCTTATCTGTTTCAAGTTCGACTATTGCTTCCCCTTTCTCAATAAATTCTCCTTCTTTTTTTAACCAGTTAGCAATTGTTCCTTCTGTTATTGATTCAGCTAATTCAGGTACTTTCATTTCAATCATTGATGATCCCCACCTTTTCTCAAATCTAAGGCATCTTGCATGATCCCAGCTTGTTCTTGTTTATGGATATGTGGTTCACCCGTGGCAGGACTCGAGCGCAATGGACGACCAATATACCCGATATTTAAATTCTTAATATCCAAATCAATCAGATTTGATTGAATAAAGCGCCAAGGGCCCATATTTTTTGGCTCCTCTTGTACCCAAATAATTTCATTTAGATTGGTAAAGCGATTGACTTGGTCCATTATTTCTTTTTTTGGAAAAGGATAAAGCTGTTCAAGGCGAACGATATGAACTTTATTTATTTCTTCCTCATTCATTTCTTCGATTTTACTAGCTAAATCAATCGCTACCTTTCCTGAACATAAAACTAGACGTTTTATTTTTTCAGGACTTCTGCCCGTTTCACTTTGTTCCACTAATGGTTTAAATCCACCCAACGTTAATTCGATTGGTTTTGATCCTGTCTTTGGATGCCTTAGTAAGCTCTTTGGCGTCATAATGATAAGTGGACGTGCTTCATCTTTATTTGTTAACAATGCTTGTCTTCTTAAAATATGGAAATACTGTGCCGCACTTGTTACATTGGCTATAATCCAGTTATTTTCTGCTGCTAAAGTTAAGAACCTCTCTACCCGCCCACTCGAATGTTCAGGCCCCTGTCCCTCATATCCATGTGGTAAAAGCATCACAAGACTAGATTTTTGGCTCCATTTAGCTCGGCCTGCTGAAATAAATTGGTCAATAATGACTTGTGCAGCATTAACAAAATCCCCGAATTGAGCTTCCCATAAAACTAGTGACTCTTGTTTTTGAACACTATAACCATATTCATATCCAAGAACACCTGCCTCAGATAATGGACTGTTATATATTGAAAATGTTGCACTAGCTTCAGAGAAATTGTGAAGCGGTACATATCTTTCATTTGTTAAATAATCATGAAGGACAAGATGACGATGGGCAAAGGTTCCGCGCTCACTATCTTGACCAGTTAAACGAACTGGAATTCCGTCAGCTAATATCGTTGCAAAGGCCAATGATTCTGCTAAAGCCCAATCTATTGAATTCCCTTCGTCAATAGCGTTTTGTCTTCTTTTTAAAATCCGTTCCAATTTTGGATTGACATTTAATGTTTCAGGCCATTTCAAAAGTTCCATATTTATCTTTTCAAGACGGTTATATGGAACAGAGGTGTCAAGTTCAGGTACTATATCTCCTATCGGCCCAAAGACAGGCAGCTTTTGTAATTCAACCTCATTTGAACGTATCTTATCAAACGTTGATTGAAGCAAATCAGTAAAATCTTTTATTTTTTTATCCAGCTCATTTTTCGTAATTAAGTTTTTCAAAATTAATTCATTTGCATATAGTTCAGCAACTCTTGGATGGTTATCAATCATTTTATAGAGAAATGGTTGAGTAACTTGAGGGTCATCCATTTCATTGTGCCCAAATCTTCTATATCCAACTAAATCTACAACAATATCTTTATGAAATTTATTTCTATATTGGTAAGCAAAATCAATAACAGCCAGACAGTTTTCTGGATCATCCGCATTAACATGTATAATGGGAATTTCAAATCCTTTTGCCAAATCGCTTGCATACCTTGTTGACCTAGAATCTTCCTTATCTGTTGTAAAACCAAGGAGATTGTTAGAAATAATATGGATTGTTCCTCCTGTTTTATATCCTTTTAATTTACTTAAATTTAATGTTTCAGCTACAATACCCTCACCAGGAAAAGCTGCGTCACCATGCATTAAAACACTGAAGGATGCCTTAAAATCTTGTTTTGGATATCCAGCTTCATGAGATTTATCCTGTGATGCCCGTGTCATACCTAAAACAACAGATCCGACAAATTCTAAATGACTCGGATTGTTTGCCAAATTCACCCGTATTGTATGTTCCTCAATACCTTTAATCTCACGTTCGGCACCCAAATGATATTTTACGTCACCAGACCAGCCATCGTTTATACCACGAGATCCTTCTGAAGGAACAAGTTCTTTATTTGGTGCTTGATGAAATTCAGAAAAAATCAGTTCATATGGTTTTCCAAGCACGTGTGCTAAAACATTTAAACGTCCGCGATGGGCCATTCCCATCATAATATTCTCAACTTTGTCCTCAATTCCGGACTGAACAATTTTATCAAGCATTGGAACAAGAATATCCAATCCTTCGATTGAAAATCGTTTCTGACCTACGAAAGTCTTGTGCAAAAACTTTTCAAAGCCATCGACTTGTAATAATCGTTCTAATAGCTCAAGTCTTTCCCTTGATGTAAGCGGTTTAGCAAGTCCAAATTGTTCAACATGTTGATCTAGCCACTTTTGCTCTTCTTCATGGTGAATATGTCCAAATTCAAAAGCAATAGTATTTGTATACACATTTTTTAAATATTGATAAGCTTCCCAGCCATTTTGAATTTCCGAAGGAGCATCTTCCCAAATCAATTTCGCAGGAATTTGTAATAAATCTTCTTTTGTTAGGTTATAGGTTTCAATCTCTAAAAATCTTGTATCAACATCAGAACGTTCAACCAGTGGATTAATATTTGCAGCTAAATGGCCGAAAGTTCGAATGTTTTGGATTAGCTTTAATCCTGAAATAATATTTTTTAGATTGGGTTGTACACCATTATTCAAAGAAATCTGTATTTTTTGATCACTGACCGGTGGAGGTCCAAATTCATCAAAAAGAGCTTTTATTGAAGAATCAATCGATTCGGGGTTTTCATTATATTTTTCATAAATATCATAAAGATACCCCAAATTGGGACCGGAAAACCTTGCCCATATTGTATTACTTTCATGTACATTCATCCTATTTTGCACCCCACTTCTGATAGAAAGGCATTACATGCCCCCTCGTTAAGTTAGTCTTATCGTAAGGAAAATTAAGGTACATTACCTTGATGCAAATCAACTTTTTATTTACAGATAGTACCATCCAAAATATTTTCACCCAACAACTACATTTTATTCACGAATCTGTACCCTGCTTAGGGATTTAGCGCTGATTAATCTTAAAAAAAGATTAAGTGGGATTTCCCTTTTAAATAAAAAATCCCCCATTTATAAAAAATGGAGGAAAATTCACAGTCTATTTAGTTACTACTTCGGGTTCAACTGAGAATTCAATACTGCATCTTAATGTATTAGAAATAAAACATGCTTTTTCTGCTCTAATAGCAATCTCCTTCAACTTGTCAGAAGTAACATCCGCATCTCGTGAAACATACATGACTGGTCTATGTATGATCTGTTTGAAATTCAATTTACCATCTACTCTTTCCACTACTCCATCTGATGTGACCTCTAATTTTTCAAGTACAATTTTTCGATTACTCAACATGGCTGCTAAAGTAATCATATAGCAATTATTTGAGGATGAAATAAGAAGATCCTCAGGGCTGACACCAGTTCCTGGACCATCAAATTCCTTTGGAACTGACGCATCTACATTAATGCCGCTTTCAGAACGAATATGTCCTGTCCCATTACGATCTCCTTGCCAAGTACCATTAATTAAAAAGTGAAAATTTTCCACGTTACTGCCCCCTTTATTCCAATCCTAATTTGAATATTTTCAAACTTATTATATCCCTTTTTTATTAAGTAAGTAACTTTTTTACCTTTTCAACAGTTTAAATCATTAGGTTTTAAATGAAATGGTAATCAAAATATCCTTTTTTTGGATAAATAATAAACAAAATTAATTCTTCTTTACAGGAATGTTAAAAAGAATCTGGGAATAAAATTAGTGAATATAAATCAGTCCTTCCAAATATAAACTTAGGATTTTTAAAAAATTTTTTAAAAAAGCTGGGGGATCAATGAAGAAATATAAAAGTGTAATTACCATTTTATTATCTTTTAGTTTAATAGGGTTGGTTGGCTGTTCTGAAAAAACATCAAAAGAACAGGCACTTGAAAAAAAGGTTTCGGAACTTCAGAAACAGGTTGAACAAACAAAAAAGAAGCAAGAAAAGGGAAAGTCTGAGGTGAAAAAAACAATCGTGGTAAATGTGATTGACCCAGAAACAAAAAATATCATAAAAACATTTTATCCAGAGCAAATGGGGTTTACAACAAACAAGGAAAAATACAAACAAGATATAGAAGATTGGGGAAAACTTGAGGCCAGAGGAACTGCAACTAAACCAGGGTATGACCAAAGAAATACACCAGACAGAATAAGTGCTAATGGTATGATTATAAAAGGGAAACCTAGAAGGATTCTTGAAGAATCAGAATTAACGGTAAAAGTAATGCAAGCATCTGTGTCCGGCGGTGATGTTAGTTTACCTCTGTATACATATCCAAGTGGATATAAAACAGAAGAAGTACCACAGTTAGGAGAAGTAATCGTTGCTTCCTATACGACTTTTTTTAATAGCAGTGTAACAGGAAGAAACAGGAACATTGAACTATCAGCTGCCGCAATAAATAATGTGATTCTTGGAAATCAAGACTATTTCTCTTTTAATACTACGGTAGGGCCAAGCGATCAGGCACATGGATATCAACCTGCCAAAGAGGCAATTGACGGAAAATTGGTTGATGGCATTGGCGGAGGGATTTGCCAGACTTCCTCCACTTTATATAATGCAGTCGATAAATTAAAAGTAACCTATATTGAAAAACACCATCACTCACTTCATGTTGGTTACGTTCCAACAGGAAGAGATGCCACCGTTTCTTATGGTGGAGCCGATTTCCGATTTCAAAATACAACTGGAGTCGCATTATTATTAAAAGCCTATGTTGATAAATCAAAAGGTTCACTAACTATTGAAATTAGGACATCAAAATCAAATCAAGAAATAATGAAAAAATAAACTTTAACACTTTTAACCTTCCCATTCTATATTGGGTTGGTTTTTTATTTATTTCTAGTACTCTCTTTACTCTCTCCATCAAAGATTAACTTTTTTAATAAAACAATTAGTTGGTCTTCTTCCTCATCAGTTAAACAACTAACAAGTTTTTTATTATTTGATTCCAAAATATGCTGAAGTGTAGGAAAGAAATTCATACCCTTTTTTGTCGGAAATAATTGAAAAGATCGGCGATCCCTTTCGTCCACTTTTCTCATTATATACCCTGCATCTTCCAATTGTTTAACTGACCTGGCTGTAGTGGCTTTGTCAAATTTCAAATCAGTTGTTAACTGATCCTGATTTATACCCGGATGTGAATAGATTGCTTTTAAAAAACTGTGCTGCCCTCCTCCACCAATATCATAAGGTTTAAGCAACTTTGCTACATTTTTTTGGTTTTGACGGCTTATAAATGATATTAATTTTCCAATTGGCTCTTTTTCCATTGAATTTAAAACTCCTAATGAATTATTTAAGATAATTTTATCTTAAATCTAGTTGCGGTCGCAACCAACTTCATGTAAAATATTCATGTTCGAATAGTTGCGTGCGCAACTAAAGATGGCATGAGGAGTGTTTTCTATGGATACACAAGGAAAAACATATCAAGAAGATTTAACGATTCAAAATAAAAGATACTTAATTTTGGTTATTTTAAATCTTTTTGTTTTTATGTCTACCCTTGATGGAAGTATTGTAAATATCGCCCTTCCGATGATTTCAAAAAATTTAAATTTACCAATTGCAAAAACAGAGTGGGTTGTAAGCAGCTACCTCATTGCAATTTGCACGTTAATTCTTTTCTTTGGAAAATTAGGGGACATTTTGGGTAAAATCAAGATTTTTAAGATTGGTACGGTTATCTTTATTATTGGTTCGTTGTTATGTGGATTTAGCTCGAATTTATGGATGCTTATTACTTTCCGTGCAGTCCAAGCATTAGGTGCTTCCATGACAATGGCAAATAGCCAAGGAATTATTACAGATATTTTTCCTCCCCGAGAACGCGGTAAAGCACTAGGGCTAGTTGGAACGTTTGTTTCACTCGGAAGTATTGCCGGTCCTAGTCTTGGTGGTTTATTAGTTTCTGCCTTAGGATGGAAGTATATTTTCTGGGTTAACGTTCCAATCGGTATAATTGCTATTTTATTTGGTTGGAGAGTATTACCTAAAGACTTTTTAAAGGTAAAAGCAAAGTTGGATATACAAGGTTCCATTTTATTTGCTACTTTTATTATATCTTTATTTGCGGGCCTGTTACTTGGACAGCAGGTTGGATATCAAAATGGCTGGATTCTACTATCATTCGTCATTTCAATTATTACATTCTTTATTTTTCTTTGGGTTGAACTTCATAAAGCAGATCCAATGTTACATTTATCATTATTTAAAAATCAGTTATTTTCATTAAGCATTTTATGTGGTTTTCTTGTTTTCGTGGCAAATTTTTGTTTTAATATCATTTCACCATTTTACACCCAAAATATTTTATTATTAACTCCACTTGGTGCTGGCTTCTTATTAATGCTTTTTCCGATTACTATGGCAATTGTTGCTCCCTTAAGCGGTGCCTTATCAGATAAAATTGGATCAGAGCTTTTGACTTTTCTAGGATTAATGGTAATGGTAATTGCACAAATCGGATTAGCCACGCTTCATGGAGGAAGTTCCCTTACAATGGTAAGTATTCTTGTGGCATTGTTAGGTTTAGGCAGTGGATTATTCCAATCGCCAAACAATTCTCTTGTCATGTCAACAGTTCCAAGATCACAATTAGGAGTCGCGGGAAGTGTCAATTCACTAGTTCGTAATATAGGGATGGTCGTTGGAATTTCAATGGCAACTACTACTTTGTTTAGTGTAATGAGCCATATTGCTGGGCACAGAGTAACAGGGTTAATTCCAAATCGTCCAGACATTTTTCTAAGTGGTATGCATGTTGTCTTTATTGGTTCCGCGAGTATATGTTTACTTTCGGCTTTGTTAACAGGCTGGCGTTTATTGAGATCAAAAAAGGTTGCAACAAGCCAATCGAGTAGGAGGGGGTGACTAACCCCCGACCTCTCACGCCACCGTACGTACGGTTCCGTATACGGCGGTTCCATTTATGTCTGACGCAGTTGTGAATATCTCTCATAAAGACTTTTCAGCCCTCGCATCTCCCAATAG